>CAVGBM010000093.1:0-27829 GCA_963627445.1 Oscillospiraceae bacterium
ACCTCGAGTTCAGCGGCTCGTGCGCAGGCTGCGCCGAGACGAGCTATGCCCGCCTCGTAACTCAGCTGTTCGGCGACCACATGATGATCTCCAACGCCACCGGCTGTTCCTCCATCTGGGGCGGTCCTGCTGCGACTTCGCCGTACACCGTAAACAAGGAAGGTAAGGGTCCTGCATGGGCAAACAGCCTGTTCGAGGATAACGCAGAGCACGGCCTTGGCATGTACCTCGGCCAGAAGAAGATCCGCGACGACCTCAAGGCAAAGGTCGAGACCATAGCAGACAAGGTCCCCGAGGCTCAGGCATGGCTCGATACCTTTGACGACACCGATGCAAACCAGGCCGCTTCCAAGGCTCTCATTGCCTCACTTGAGGCAAAAGACTGCGGCTGCGAGACCCGCAAGGCAATTCTGGATGCTAAGTCCTACCTCAACAAGAAGAGCTGCTGGATATTCGGCGGCGACGGTTGGGCATTCGACATTGGCTTCGGCGGCGTTGACCATGTCCTCGCTTCCGGCGAGAATGTGAACATCTTCGTATTCAACACCGAGGTTTATTCCAATACCGGCGGCCAGGCGTCTAAGGCATCGAACATTGGCCAGGTCGCGCAGTTTGCGGCAGCGGGCAAGGAGATAAAGTCCAAGTCTCTTGCTGAGATCGCAATGACCTACGGCTATGTGTATGTTGCACAAATCGCAATGGGCGCAAACAAGGTGCAAACGCTTGCGGCCATCACCGAGGCCGAGGCCTACCCCGGCCCGTCGCTGATAATCGCCTACTCGCCCTGCGAAATGCACTCTATCCGCGGCGGCATGACCAATTGCCAAAAAGAGATGGACAAGGCGGTCAAATGCGGCTACTGGAATCTGTTCCGCTTTAACCCTGCCAAGGAAAGCGGCAAGTTCACGCTTGACAGCAAGCTCCCCGCCGGCGGATACCGCGAATTCCTCATGAACGAGGCTCGCTACAGCCGCCTGACCCGTGAGTTCCCCGACAGAGCCGAGGCGCTGTTCACTGCGTCTGAAGAAAACGCCAAAGCCCGTTATGAGCATTTGCAGCGTCTCATCGAAATGTACAAATAAATCATGCTATACATGAAATAAAATCCAAACAAACGCCTCAAAATCGGTTGATTTTGAGGCGTTTGTGTGTTATGTTTAAGGGGTGGAACGAAAACCACGGTTCTGTTGTATAAACCACCATTTTTTGATTTTTTGGAGGAAAAGATATGGCAAGAAAATTCAAAACAATGGACGGCAACGAGGCAGCTGCACATGTAAGCTATGCGTTTACAGAAGTAGCGGCAATATACCCCATCACCCCGTCCAGCCCCATGGCAGATTTCGTTGACCAGTGGTCGGCAAAGGGTCAGAAGAACATCTTCGGCAGCACTGTCAAGGTGCAGGAGATGCAGGCTGAGTCCGGCGCAGCAGGTGCTGTCCACGGCAGCCTGAACGCAGGCGCTCTTACTACCACCTACACCGCTTCTCAGGGTCTGCTCCTCATGATCCCCAACATGTACAAAATGGCAGGTGAGCTTCTTCCCGCCGTTTTCCATGTCACCGCACGTGCTATCGCAAGCCACACTCTGAGCATCTTCGGCGACCATTCAGATATCATGGCCTGCCGCCAGACCGGCTTTGCCATGCTCGGCGAGGGCAATGTGCAGGAGGTCATGGATCTTGCTCCCGTTGCTCACCTTGCTGCTATTAAAGGCAGAGTTCCGTTTGTAAACTTCTTTGACGGCTTCCGTACCTCCCACGAGATTCAGAAGGTCGCCGTTTGGGACTACGAAGATCTTAAAGAGATGTGCGACATGGATGCCGTCAAGGCCTTCCGTGACAGAGCACTTAACCCCGAGCATCCCACCATGCGCGGCTCTCACGAAAACGGAGATATCTTCTTCCAGAACCGTGAGGCTTCCAACAAGTATTACGAGGCTATCCCCGAGATAGTTGAGGAGTACATGGGCAAGGTAAACGAAAAGCTCGGCACTGACTATCAGCTGTTTAACTACTACGGCGCCCCCGATGCTGACCGTGTTATCGTTGCTATGGGTTCTATCTGCGATGTCGCAGAGGAAGTTATAGATTACCTCACCGCCAAGGGTGAGAAGGTCGGTCTTGTCAAGGTAAGACTGTACCGCCCCTGGAGAGCAGACAAGCTGCTTGCTGCTCTGCCCGAGACCGTTAAGAAGATAGCAGTGCTCGACCGCACCAAGGAGCCCGGCGCTCAGGGCGAGCCTTTGTACCTCGATGTTGTCACCGCAGTTGCAAATGCAGGCAAGGACATCAAGGTCATCGGCGGCCGCTACGGCCTCGGCTCTAAGGATACTCCTCCCGCAAGCGTATTCGCTGTTTACAATGAGCTTAAGAAGGACGAGATGAAGCGCCAGTTCACCATCGGCATCGTCGATGATGTTACCGGCCTGTCCCTTGAGGAAGTTGAAGCTCCCTCCACCGCAGCAGAGGGCACTGTTGAGTGCAAGTTCTGGGGTCTCGGCGGCGACGGCACTGTCGGTGCTAACAAGAACTCCATCAAAATCATCGGCGACCACACGGATAAGAACGTTCAGGCGTACTTCCAGTACGACTCGAAGAAGACCGGCGGCGTTACCATCTCTCATCTGCGCTTCGGCGACAAGCCCATCAAGAGCCCGTACTACATAAACAAGGCAGACTTCGTTGCTTGCCACGTTCCGGCATACATCACCAAGCACTTCCCCATCGTTCGTGATGTCAAGCCCGGCGGCGTATTCCTTATAAACTGCCAGTGGAGCTTTGAGGAGCTTTCCGAGCATCTTGACGCTGCCTCCAAGCGCTACATTGCAAAGAACAATATCCAGCTTTACATGATAAATGCTATCGACCTTGCTCAGAAGATCGGCATGGGCAAGCGCACGAACACCATTTTGCAGTCTGCGTTCTTCACGCTGGCGAAGGTCATCCCGCAGGATGATGCAATTCGCTACATGAAGGAAAAGGCCACGGCATCCTACCTCAAGAAGGGTCAGGACGTTGTCGACATGAACCATGCTGCGATCGATGCCGGTGCAACTGCTTTCGTTAAGGTCGATGTTCCGGCAGACTGGGCTGACGCTGTTGACCATGCAGAGGCCGCAAAGCTCGAGGGCCGCGAGAAGACCGTGAAGATGGTAAAGACCATCCTCGACCCCGTGGACAAGATGGACGGCGACTCCCTGCCTGTTTCCGCATTCGTTGACCACGCCGACGGCACCTTTGAGCTCGGCGCTTCCGCTTATGAAAAGCGCGGCGTGTCCGCATTCGTTCCCGAGTGGACGGCCGAGACCTGCGCACAGTGTAACCAGTGTGCATTCGTCTGCCCGCACGCCACCATCCGTCCCTTCGCCCTGACCGAGGAAGAGGCAGCTGCTGCTCCCGCGGACGCTCAGATCGTCGACTTCCGCGCCGGCAAGGGCAAGGGCGTTTACAAGTACACCATGGCCATCTCCCCCATGGACTGCATGGGCTGCGGCGTCTGCGTCGGCATCTGCCCCACCAAGTCCCTCAAGATGGTCGGCCTCGAGAGCCAGGCTCACAAGCAGCCCGTGTTCGATTACATGGTCTCCAAGGTCACCGAGAAGAAGGAAGTTCAGAACGACACCGTTATCGGCAGCCAGTTCAAGCAGCCTTACCTCGAGTTCAGCGGCTCGTGCGCAGGCTGCGCCGAGACGAGCTATGCCCGCCTCGTAACTCAGCTGTTCGGCGACCACATGATGATCTCCAACGCCACCGGCTGTTCCTCCATCTGGGGCGGTCCTGCTGCGACTTCGCCGTACACCGTAAACAAGGAAGGTAAGGGTCCTGCATGGGCAAACAGCCTGTTCGAGGATAACGCAGAGCACGGCCTTGGCATGTACCTCGGCCAGAAGAAGATCCGCGACGACCTCAAGGCAAAGGTCGAGACCATAGCAGACAAGGTCCCCGAGGCTCAGGCATGGCTCGATACCTTTGACGACACCGATGCAAACCAGGCCGCTTCCAAGGCTCTCATTGCCTCACTTGAGGCAAAAGACTGCGGCTGCGAGACCCGCAAGGCAATTCTGGATGCTAAGTCCTACCTCAACAAGAAGAGCTGCTGGATATTCGGCGGCGACGGTTGGGCATTCGACATTGGCTTCGGCGGCGTTGACCATGTCCTCGCTTCCGGCGAGAATGTGAACATCTTCGTATTCAACACCGAGGTTTATTCCAATACCGGCGGCCAGGCGTCTAAGGCATCGAACATCGGCCAGGTCGCGCAGTTTGCGGCAGCGGGCAAGGAGATAAAGTCCAAGTCCCTTGCTGAGATCGCAATGACCTACGGCTATGTCTACGTTGCTCAGATCGCTATGGGCGCAAACATGATCCAGACCCTCAAGGCCATCAGGGAAGCGGAAGCTTATCCCGGCCCGTCCCTCATCATTGCATACGCTCCCTGCGAGATGCACTCGATTAAGGGCGGCATGACCAACTGCCAGGCCGAGATGAAGAAGGCCGTGCAGTGCGGTTACTGGAACCTGTTCCGCTACAACCCCGCAGGCGAGAACGGCAAGTTCACGCTCGACAGCAAGGCTCCCACGGACGGCTACCGTGAATTCCTCATGAACGAGGCTCGCTACAGCCGCCTGACCCGTGAGTTCCCCGACAGAGCTGACACCCTGTTCGAGGCATCCGAGGAGAACGCCAAGGCTCGTTACGAGCACCTGCAGCGCCTCATTGAGATGTACAAGTAAGCGATATAACACAAAAAGAAGCAGTCTGTTGACTGCTTCTTTTTTCATGCTTATTTTTGCTTATTTATTTGACGCTGAACAGCAGGTCGCCGTAATTGGGGTACGGCCAATATTTCTTAGCTGTCAGCGTTTCGAGCTCGTCCACGCTCTCGCGCAGGGCGCTCATTGCGCCGAGGACATTGTCCCTGTATGCGCAGGCGCGGGTGCAGACATCGGTAAGCTCCTCGGCATCGTTCGATGCCTTGTCGAGCGTGCGCACCTCGCTGAGCACTGCGGTCGTGAGCCTGCTCACCCTCGCCGCCGTCTCGGTCTCGTACACGGACTCTACACCAAGTGCGTTCTTTGCCATCGCCGTGTCGCACAGCTCCTTGGCGAACGCGCTGACGGCGGGCAGGATATCCTGCCGTGTCATGTCGAGCATGGTCAGCGCCTCGATGCGCAGCACCTTGCAGTAATTATCAAGCTTCATCTTATATCGCGCGGCAAGCTCGATCTCGGTGTACACCCTGTGGCGCGCAAAAAGCTCAACATTCTTTATCGCCAGGTAATGCGGGACGCAGTCGGGCGTTGTCGGCAGGTTCAGAAGCCCGCGCTTTTCGGCTTCCTTGACCCACTCGTCGCCGTAGCCGTTGCCACTGAAAATGATGCGCTTGTGCTTTCTGATGACGCTGCGGATGAGCTCGTGCAGGTCGTTTTCAAAATCGGTCGAGCCCTCGAGCGCATCGGCGTACTGGCACAGCGACTCGGCAACTGCAGTGTTAATGACGACATTTGCGCCGGAAATTGACGAGGACGAGCCGAGCATCCTGAACTCGAACTTATTGCCGGTGAAGGCAAAGGGCGAGGTGCGGTTACGGTCGGTGGTGTCCTTCGGGAACTTCGGCAGCGCATGAACGCCGACCTTTATAAGCTCCTTTTCTTTGCCGCCGTAGGGCTCATCCTTTTCGATGGCCTCAAGTATCTCCTCAAGCTCCTCGCCGAGGAACATGGAGACGATGGCAGGAGGCGCTTCGGCAGCGCCGAGGCGCAGGTCGTTTGACGCACTGGTGACGGAAATGCGCAGCATGTCCTGATAATCGTCGACGGCCTGGATGACCGCACAGAGCATGAGCAGAAACTGCGCGTTTTCATACGGAGTTTCGCCGGGCTCTAAAAGATTCACGCCCGTGTCGGTCGTCATCGACCAGTTGTTGTGCTTGCCCGAGCCGTTCACGCCGGCAAAGGGCTTTTCGTGCAGCAGACACACCATGTCGTACTTGCGTGCAAGCTTTTTCATGAGCTCCATGGTGATCTGATTGTGGTCAGCGGAGATATTGGTCGTCGAGAACACCGGCGCAAGCTCGTGCTGAGCAGGCGCTGCCTCGTTATGCTCGGTCTTTGCCGAGACGCCGAGCTTCCACAGCTCCTCGTCCAGCTCCTGCATGAACGCCGAGACGCGGGGCTTTATCGTGCCGAAATAGTGGTCGCCCAGCTCCTGAGCCTTGGGCGGCTTTGCGCCAAAGAGCGTGCGGCCGGTGTACATGAGATCCTTGCGCTTTTCGTACACGGACTTGTCGACGAGAAAATACTCCTGCTCGGGGCCGACGGTAGTCTTGACCGCCGTGACATCTTGGTTTCCGAACAGGCGCAGCACACGCAGGCACTGGTGGTTTATCGCCTGCATGCTTCGCAGCAGCGGGGTCTTTTTATCCAGCGCCTCGCCGCCGTAGGAGCAAAACGCCGTGGGGATGCACAAAACGCCGTCCTTTATAAACGCATACGAGGTCGGGTCCCAGGCGGTGTAGCCTCTCGCCTCAAAGGTCGCACGCAGGCCGCCGGTCGGGAAGCTGGACGCATCCGGCTCGCCCTGAATGAGCTCCTTGCCGGAGAACTCCATTATCACTCTGCCGTCGCCGACGGGGCTCAGGAAGCTGTCGTGCTTTTCGGCGGTGATGCCGGTCATGGGCTGGAACCAGTGGGTAAAGTGCGTCACGCCCTTTTCTATCGACCAATCCTTCATCGCATTGGCGACGACATCGGCGGTCTTGCCGTCGAGCCGTGCGCCTAACTTTATGCACTGTCGGACCTGCTCATAAATCTCTTTCGGCAGCCGAGCCTGCATCACGGAATCGTTAAAAACCATGGAGCCGAACATCTCGCTTAAATTTTTCATGGCAGATTCACCCTTCATTAAATAGTATAGTGAGAAAATTATATTACCCGCCTGCAATATTTGTCAAGCAAATAAATTCTCACGAGGGCTTGACAAGGGCGGGCATTGTGCATATACTGACTGTGCGGCTTTAAGCCACACAGTTGGGACGTGTATCGTTTTTTCCTTCACATTTTCGGCAGCGTATGATATGATGGAAAGATGTCGGATAGAAAAGTGTAGCATGTATGAAGAAATCAATTAAAAACCTATTGTGGCTTTTGCTGCTTATAGTCCTCACGGTCTGCACCGTGCTTATCATCACCTCGTGCAGCAAGGACTTCAGCTTTAAGGGCTTTATGCACCTCATATCGAACGCATCGCCCGTGTGGATACTCTTTGCCGCTATCTGCGCCTTCGGCTTCGTGTTCTTCGAGGGCATGGGGCTTAAGTGCACCTGCGATTTCCTCGGTGAGCCGATAACGACCGGCAAGGCGATACTCTACTCTGCGACCGATATCTATTTCTCGGCGCTGACCCCCTCGGCCGCAGGCGGACAGCCGGCGGCGCTGCTCATAATGATGAACCACGGCGTTTCGGCTGCGGTGTCGGCGATCGCGCTGCTTTTAAACCTCGTGATGTACACGGTGTCCATCATGATCATCAGCACCGTGTGCTTTATCGTCTACCCCGACATGCTTTTTAATCTCGAAACGGGTGCACTTATCTTCATCGGCATCGGCGCGGTGGTGCAGGTGCTGTTCATCGCGCTGTTCATCATGTGCATTTTCAACGAAAAGCTCGTGCTCGCGGTGTGCCGCTTCTGCCTGAAGCTGCTGTGCCGGATGAAGATATTCCACGACTACGACGAGCACTATGAAAAGCTTCTGAGCATGATACGGCAGTACAAGGAGTGCGGCATTTTGCTCAGGCACAAGACCGTGCTGCTTCTAAATGTGTTTTTCCACAATTTCATGCAGCGGCTTTCCGTAATCATGGTCGCCGTGTGCGTGTTTATCGGCGTGGGCGGCGCGCCCTCAAGGGCTTTTGAGGCCTTTGCGGCGCAGACCTTTGCCGTGCTCGGCTCTAACGCTGCGCCCGTCCCGGGCGCGGTCGGCATCGTCGACTACATCTTCCTTGAGGGCTTCAAGCATCTTGTTGACGACCCCGTGAGCGTGGAGCTATTAAGCCGCGGACTTTCGTTTTACTGCAACCTCATCTTCTGCGGCATTTTGATGTTCGTTAACTTTATTCGTATGAAACCTAAAACAGGACTGGAACGCAATGACTAAAACTGCTATGACCATCGGTCTTAAATGCTGCTATACAAGGCTCGGCAAGCCCACCCGCCGGATACTCACAAATCCGGTGCTGACTGCCATCGTCGGCGCATATATGGACACAAAAAGCTCGGTCAAACGCATCGACGGCTTTATCCGGCACAATAATATTGATATGAGCGACTGCGTCGAGACCGAGTACAAGAGCTTTAACGACTTTTTCACCCGCCGCTTAAAGGACGGTGCCCGACCCATCGATCCCGACCCCGAGGTGCTCATCTCCCCGTGCGACGGGTATCTTTCGGCGTACAGGATAAGCGCAGACTCGGAGTTTGCGATAAAGGACAGCTTTTATAATGTCGAGGATCTTGTCGGCGGCGACGAGATAGCGGTAGAGTACCTTAGCGGCACATGCCTTGTGCTGAGGCTCGGCGTTGAAAATTACCACCGCTACTGCTACATAGATAACGGCTTTAAAAGCCGCAACTATCACATCAAGGGCCGCTACCACCCCGTGCAGCCCATCGTCGTGCGCAAGCACCCGGTGTTCAAGCAGAACACCCGCGAATACTGCATGCTCGAGACGGAAAACTTCGGCACGGTGACGCAGATAGAGGTCGGCGCATGCATGGTCGGCAAGATAAACAACCACCATGAGGCCGGCGTGATGCACCGCGGCTGCGAAAAGGGCATGTTCCTGTTCGGCGGCTCGACCATCGTTCTGCTGTTCAAAAACGGCGCGCTCGATATCCCCGATGACCTGTTTGCCGCCACGGTGCAGGGCAAGGAGGCCGTAGTCAGATACGGCGAAGCGATAGCAAGAAAAGCTAAATAATTTGAAACCCGAGGTTCATTTGAACCTCGGGTTTTTAGGCAGTCAAAGAACTATGAAAAACAGGCGTAACGGGTCAAACCCAATACGCAGCAGGGGGAGTGTGAGGGGGACAAGGTCCCGCCTCAAGTTTGATTATAGCCATCAAAAACGCCTGTTAAGGCTTTTTGACGAGCGTAGCGAGATTTTTCGTGAAGCAAAGCTTCTCAAAAAATGTGGCATGCTTTAAAACAGCTCTGTGCCCCGTGTCTTTCTCACGAAGCGTTCAAGCTTTTTCTGCTCAAGCCACCAATAGATATTGCGCACGAAGGGGAATATCGTCATGAGCACGCAGCTCACCGCGAAAAGAACGCAGGGTGAGACCGATTTTCTGCCCTTTTCGATGCCTCTGACCATCTGCTTTGCAACGGTCACGGGGTTCTGCACGGGGAAGGGCTTTTCAAAGCTCACGCCGTCGGCTGCGACCTTAAAGAAGTTCGTGTCCGTTGCGACGGGGTACAGGCAGGTCAGCTTCATGTTCTTCGGCATCTCAAGGCGTATGCCCTCCTGGAAGCCCTGGAGCCCGAACTTCGAGGCCGAGTACAGCGCATACCCGGGCATTGCCATCTTGCCGATGGCGGAGATGGTATAGGCAAGGTGACCCGGGCGGCCGTTTAAATGGTGCAGGTACTTTACATAGGTATAGGCCGGTGCGAGCGTGTTGGTGTCGAAAATTCTTTGCAGTCTGGCCCAATCTTCGTTGTCGTACACCTCGTAGTACGGGAAGCCTGCGTTATTATAGTAGATATCTATCTTGCCGAACAGCTCCTCGGCCTTTTTGAACACTGCATCCACGCCCTCTTTGGTGCCGACATCGCTGTTGAATGCAGTGACATTGGACGGGAAATCGTAAAGTCTCTCTTCTGCGTGGCGGGAGACGGCGAGGATCCTGTTGCCCGTGCCCTTGGCAAGGAGCTTCAGCACTTCAAGGCCGATGCCGCTTGACGCGCCGGTAAGTACGATGGTTTTGTTGTCTATCATATTTTTTACCTCACTTAATTTTCATCACGGTGTCGTATGCGCTGTGGCATGCGTCGGCGATCGTGCCGCTCTTATTTGCATCGCCGACGGTGACGACCTTGCTGATGCCGCAGCCGACGAGCTTCGTCACCATGTCGCTGACCGGTCTTACGCCGAGGGAGAGAACAACATTGTCGGCCTCGATCGCCAGCTTATCGCCGGTCTTGACATTCTCGGTGCGCACCAAGCCCTCCTCAATGCCGACAAGCTTCGTGCCGGTCAAAAACTTCGTGCCGAACGGCTTTATGCGCTCCATTTCGTCGTCAACGAGCTGGAACCACGCCCCGGGTGCGATCTCGGGAGCCATCTCAATAACGGTGACCTCGCAGCCAGCGTCGTTAAGAAATTCCGTGACCTCAAGACCCGTGATGCCCGAGCCGACAACGACGACCTTTTTGTTCTCCAGTTTCTTTTCGCCCATGATGATTTCCGGCGCGAGCACGACCGTGCCAAGGTCAACACCCGGGATGGACTTCGGGCGCAGCGGCACGCCGCCGGTGGCAACGACCGCAGCGTAGGGCTGCATCTGGGCTATCTCCTCGGCGCTCAATTCGCAGCCGAGCCTTATCTCGCCGCCGAGCGCCTTGACATTGGCCATCAGATCCTCTATCGACCAGTAGAGCTTATCTTTAAGGTGGCAGGTCGAGGCAGTGATGACCTGACCGCCGGGCTTTTCGTCCTTCTCGATGACTGTGACCTTGAAGCCGCGCAGCAGCAGCGTGTGCGCCGCCGTGAGACCGGCAGGGCCTGCGCCGATGACAACAATGTGCCTGCCCTCGCCGTCCTTGGGCATGTTGAAATATTCCTTTTCTCTGCCCATGCTCATGTTGAGGGCGCACTCGCCGGGCTGGCCGACCCATGCATTCGTCATGAACGAGCGAATGCAGTTAAGGCAGCCGATGCAGCGGCGAATAAGCTCGGGATGCCCCTCCTCGGCCTTTTTGACCCAGTGCGGGTCGCAGATGAAGGTGCGAGCCGAGGCGATAAAGTCCTGATAGCCTTCATTGAGCTGCCTTTCTGCCTGTTCGGGCGTGCGGATAACGCCCGCACCGGCAACTGGGATGCTGACGGCGCTTTTAATTTCCTTGGCAAGATACTTTCTCCATCCGGGCTCAAACGAGGTCGGCTCAAGCCAGTAGCTGTAGGCATCGTAGCAGGCGGAGGTGACATTGATAGCGTCAACGCCAAGCTCCTCGAGCCGCTTTGCAATGCGCTTGCCGGTCTCGATATCGTAGCCCTTGCCGGGGAGGCCAATTTTTGCGTACATCTCGTCGGCGGTCAGGCGCACCATGAGCGGATAATCTCTGCCGCACTCAGCACGGATGCCGTCGACTATCTCTGCCAAAAAGCGCATGCGGTTTTCAAAGCTGCCGCCGTATTCGTCGGTGCGCTTGTTCGTGTTCGGGGACAAAAACTGCTGGATTATATAGCCGTGGCCGCCGTGCAGCTCGACAAGGTCAACGCCCGCTTTTTTGCAGCGAACCGCTGCGTTTACAAAGTCACGCACAAGGTTTTTGACCTCGCGGCGGCTCATCTGGCGGATGCGCATTGCGCCGTGGTTTGCAAGCTCGCCCTTGTAGGGTGCCTGCACCGGCCAAAGCAGCGCATTTTTCTCAAGCTTGTTGAGCAGCGGCGTGCATTTATACACGCTGTCGAGCACCTTGGGGAAGCGGTCGACGATGGGGATGAGCAGCGGCAGCGAGTGGATGGAGCTCGAGTAGCCCTGCCTGCCCGGGTGGTGAAGCTGGATGCCGAGCTTAGCGCCGTGGCGATGTATGCGCTCTACAAACTCACGCATGGGCTCGATGTGGTAATCGTGGCTCATGGCAAGCTGGGTGTAGGTCGAGGCGGCGCAGTCGTCGTTTACTCGGGTGATGCCGGGGATGATAAGCCCCACGCCGCCCTTTGCTCGCTCCTCGTAGTAGTCCATAAGCTTCTCGGTGGGCGTGCCGTTTGCACGGCCGAGGCTCACCTCGGCTGCGGACATGATGGTGCGGTTTTTCACTGTCAGCGTTCCGATGTTCATCGGCGACAGCAGGGTCTCATAGCTCATTGCGTAATTCCTCCTATATCCCATTTATAGTTAGATAATAAAATGACAATGCATTTTCGTCAATAAACCCATTGAAAAATCTATGTTTTTTATAAATACGGCTTTAAATTTCTGACAACTAAATCGTACATTCGTTTGACATGTGCGGCGAATCATGATATAGTGTTCATAAAGTTTGTACAATTGCCCAAAGGTGAATAATATGTCGGCTTTGACCTCAAAGAACACGGAGGCGATAGTCGCCGCCGCACTGGAGCTTTTTAAGACGCTGGGCTATGTCAATGTTTCCGTCAGCGATATCTGCCGCGCGGCCGCCGTGCCCCGCTCCTCGTTTTACAGCATATTCTCCGGCAAGGAGGATATCATCGCCCACATGCTGCGCAATTTAAAGGACGACCACCAGTCGGTGTTTTCGGCGTTTTTGGACGCTAAAAACGACCTTGACCGCATTTGGGCGCTGTACGACCGATACCTGACGCTGGCCATGGAGTTTGGCCCCGACCTCACGGGCACGCTCATGTCGCTGGAGCTGCAAAGGTCGGTCGGGATATTTGAGTCGTTTGCGGCGTTCAACGAGTGGTTTGTTAAGCTCATCGGCAACTGCCAGCAGGCGGGGCTTATCCGCAACAAAAATAAGCCCGAGGACATTGTTGGCCTCGGTGTGCGTATCGCGGTCGGCGCGGTGTGCGATTGGTGCCACTCCGGCGGCAGCTTCGATCTGCGCGAGGTCGCGCTGTCAGAGCACGAGATACTTTACGATGTTCCGCCCGAGTATAGGCATAAAAAATCCGAGACTCAATCGTGAGTCTCGGATTTTTTATTTGATTATCTCTATCTCGTCGCCGGTTTTGACCTTGCCGGAGGTGATGACCTTTACGAAAATGCCCTCCCTCGGCATGACGCAGTCACCGGCTGCCTTGCGGATGGCGCAGTCGGAGTGGCACTCCTTGCCTATCTGCGTGACCTCGCACTCGGCCTCGCCTATGCGCAGTCTCGTCCCGACCGGAAGCTTGTGCACCGCCATACCCTCGACGAGTATATTCTCGGCAAACGCACCGTGCTTGAGCTCAAAATCTATCTTCTTTTGCAGGGTCTCGACGCTCTCGACGCTGAGTAGGCTCACCTGCCTGTGCCAGTTTCCGGCGTGGGCATCGCCCTCGATGCCATAGTCGGCACGCAAAAAAGCCTCGGGTATCTCGTGCTTTTGGATGCCCCTGACCTCGCTTATGCAAATTGCAGCTACCTTAGCCATGTTATCCTCCTATGCGGTACATATTTCTCTGCGAGCAGCTGTGCTCGGTCGCCGACAGCGCCACATGCATCTGCGGCTTGCGTGAAACAGCATCGAGTATCGCCGCCTTGAGCTCATCGCCATGCAGGTTGCGCACGCTAATTTCGTCCGCCGAATGCAGGCACGGCTTTAAACAGCCGTCGGCGGTCAGGCGCAAGCGGTTGCACTCGGCGCAAAAGTGGTTGCTCAGTGGGCTAATTAGCCCCGCCCTGCCCTTTGCGTTGGGAAGACGATACAGCCGAGCGACGGAATGGCTCTCCGACTCTATCGGCTCAAGCTGCGGCAGCTTATCGAGAACCACGCTGTTGGGCAGATACGCCTCCTTGCCGAAGGGCGCAGTGTCGCCGATGGGCATGAGCTCGATAAACCTCAGCTCAATGGGATAGTGCACCGTGAGCTGGCAGAGCGTTTCAATTTCATCATCGTTAAACCCGCCGATGAGCACGGTGTTGAGCTTCACGGGGTCCATGCCGACACGCATTGCGGCTCTTATGCCCTCAAGTGCGTCGGCAAGCTTTCCGCCACGGGTCATCTGCGTGTACTTAACGGGGTCGAGCGTATCGAGGCTTATATTTATCCTGTGGATGCCCGCCTGATAGAGCTTATCTGCCAGCGGCGCGAGCAACGTCGCATTCGTCGTGAGGCTTATATCCTCGATGCCCTTTATAGCAGCAAGCCTCTCCACGAGCTCGGGCAGGTTGTCCAGCACCAGCGGCTCGCCGCCTGTTATGCGCAGCTTTTTAACGCCGAGTTCGGCTGCCGCGGACGCTATCTCCACTATCTCGTCCGGCTTCATCGTCTGTCTGCACGGGCAGCCCTTTGGCCCATCCTCGGGCATGCAGTAGCTGCACCGCAAATTGCAGGCATCGGTGACCGATATGCGCAGATATTCAATTTTTCTTCCGTACTTATCTGTCATGCGCTATATTATACTACCTGTCGTGCAAAAATGCAAAGATGAAAATCGGCAAGCCAAAACGGCTTGCCGATGGTGGTTTTATTATCTGTAGATCGTTTTTTTCTTGAAGCGGCCAAACCTTATGACTCGTTCCCGATAGTTTTCCTTACGCTTGACGATGTGCTTTTTATAATACTTTCGTAAAGCGGAGTACATGGTCTTTTTCTTCAGCTGGGCGGGCGCTTCCTCGGTCACAGCCTCGGCCTCGGCTTCAGCCTCAGCTTGCAGCTCGTTTTCCTCCTGCTCGATAAGCTCGTCATCGGACAGCTCCATCATCGCCTCGCGTATATCCGCCTGCGCCTGTATCGCCTCGAGGCGCACGCGCTCGGATTCACGCAGTTCATCAGAGGCTGCCAGCTCTGTTTCTCGAAGCTGCTTTGCTCTTTCCTTTACATCAGTGCGTCTGGCCGCCTCGCTGCTCCATGCTCTGTCGTAGCCCTTGCGGATGTCGCTGAACCAGCGCATATCGCTGCCGACAGAGACCTTGCCGTTGTCCCTGTCTATATGCGTCGGCAGCGTCTCATAGGTAAAGCCGCTTCTGTCGAAGGTCAGGCGCAGGAGCATGCCGTTGTCTGTATCGTCCTGAACGCGCTGATAATTGGTGTCAAACACAAAGTTTCCGAGGGAATAGAATATCATCTTATCCTTGCCGACAGGCTCAAAGCCCTGGACGACATGGGGATGGTGTGCAACGACAACATCCGCGCCCCATGCAAGATATTGCTTGAGCTGCTTTCTCGTATACGGCATCGGAGTATGCAGAAATTCCTCACCGCCGTGGTAAACGACAACGATGTAATCCGCGCGCTCCTTAAGCTTTTCAAGCTTATGCTTTATTATCTCGGTAGACGACTCGTGCAGAGGGCCACCCGCATTTTCTGACGCAATGAGGTGCTTTTTATACTCAATGGCGAGCACGCCGACCTTTATCTCGTCGCCGAGCATGACATATCTGCCTGCTTCCTTGACATCAAGACCGATGCCGAGATACGGGATACCCCGCTGCTTGCAGGAATCTATGGTGTCGACAACGCCTATCGGGCCATAGTCCATCATGTGATTATTTGCAAACGACAAAATGGGGTTCGGAATGTTGTTCTTTACAAAATCAAGAGTCTCCGGCTCGCTGCGATGAGCAAGGCGCCTTTTCTTAGTGATGCGGCAGGGGGTAACTGGACTTTCGAAATTAATGACATTATAATCATTGCTGCCCAGAAACGCCTTTATTCCGTCGTCGAGAAGACTGCTGTCGGTGTGGCGGCCGGTAAAGTATCCGCTGAAGCTCAGGTCGCCGGAAAAGCCTATTGTTATCTTTTCGCCGCTCATGCCATTTTCGCCTCCCTTGCCGCTTTATCAGCCTCGTATATCGCATCCATTGCCTCGTAGGTACCGAGCTTGCCGTTGTATGCAGTGATCTGCGGGGCGACGCACTGCGGTCTGGCATTGCCCTCTACGAACACCCAGCCCGCCTCGGTGTAAGCAAGATCCCAACCGACAAAGCGCACCTGCGGCAGGGCGTTTGCAAGCTGCTGCACCATGGTCTTGACCTCGTCCCATTTGGGAACATTGAAGCCGACGAGCTGCTTGCCCGAGTCGGGATGGAATATATAGCGGTTACCGGCATAGTCGCGGCCGCAGTCGCAGATGATGCCCGTTTCATAGTCGATGAGCGCGGATATACCGCCGGCACTCATGTTATCGGTATGGCTGCCGCCGGCACCCATACGCAGGAAGCACCATTGCGGATGGGCAACGCCGTCGTCCGAGCGATATGTGACAAAGCGCACGGTGTTGACAGACTCGCGGTGGAACTGGGCGATCTCCTCGCCCTGAACGATGAGCTCCTCACATACGGACGCACCGTTGAACAGGACAAGGTCGAACAGATCCTCGGCCGATTCGTAAAGTTCGCTGTTATATATCTTGATGCCGTGTCCGCCGTAATCCTGTGCGGGCTTATAGATAAAGCAGGGATGCTTTTTTATAAACTCGCAGAAGGCGGGGAAATCGTTCCTGTCGTAGACGCACAGGACATCTCTGTGGTAGAACTTGCCGAATATGCGTATGGTCTCGGTCTTGCTGTTGAGAAATTCAGCATAGTTTTTGCTGTTGAATTTCCTATAGAATTTATACTTGTTGCTTCTGGTGACGAAGGTCATGCGTCCCTCATGAGACAGCAGGTCAAAACGGTAAATGAAATATTCCTTCGGAAGAATGCCGTACATAAAGCGGCAGTACATTATCTCACGGTACAGCTTTCGCGTTTCCTTTGCGTTACCCTCAAGCTCAGGACGGTAGGTCCCGATGACCCTGTATATAGATCTCTCCAGTCTGCCGTATCTTGTGAACATCTTCAGACCGAATATGTACGCGGAGACAAGCACCTGCTTCCAGAGCCCGCTCTTGGGGCCGGAAGCAACTATTGCCTTTTTTATCTTTCTGAGTCTCTTTTTCAATTCGCCGTCTTCCTTTACTTGTCTTTATTGAGCCACGGATCGAACAGATATTTCATGCCCTTCTTAACAGGAGCATAGGGTGCCTGAACAAGGACGAGGTCGGGCATTGCGTTGCCTTCGACCAGAACGACATTATCAGGACAAATGGCGACATCCCAGCCGACATAGTTTATGCCGGGCAGAACGTTCATTGCATTTTCGGTCACGCTGCGCACCTTGTCCCAATTAGGCACCTGGAAGCCCTTGAAGGTCTTGCCGGATATGGGGTGCTTTTCATATACCTGGCCTTTTTTATCGATGGCATCGGTCACGATAACGCCCGTTTCGACATCAATATCGGCGACCATGCCGTCCTGACTGAAGTTGTCGGTTATACCGTCATGTCCGAAACGCATTCCGGCGCATATGGTATGCGTGCCCTCTTCATCCTGGAGCACAACGACTCGCACCGTGCAGACGCAGCCCGGAAGGAATTCATCGACCTCCTTATGCTGCTTGATGCACTCCTCAACAAGGAGTCTCTCCTTGCTCATGAGCAGATCGTAAAGGCCCTTAAGGTCCTCAGTCACCTTGAACTTTTCGGTTCCGAGACCGCCGCCGGACTCAATGGGCTTGCAGAAGACATAGTCGATGCCATCAGCGAAGCGGCAGAACTCCTCAAAGTTGGTGTCGCGGTTTATCCAAAACTTTCTGCCGGTGTACTCGGCAAAGACCTCGTCAAACTGGCTCTTCACAGCGAGAATGCGCGCCTGCTCGGGATCGTTATACTTTGCCCAAAGCCTTTCGCTGAGCTTCTGGCGGGCATAGCTGTCCATTTCCTCATCGGAAAGCTCCCATGCTCTGTAAAGAACATAGTACGACTGGAGTATGTCATACAGCACGCTGTAGCGCTTCATGTGGCGGCGAACCTGCTTTTTCGACCAGCCGCTTTCAGATGCGACATAATCGACATAGTGCCTGAACTTTTTATCCCAATGGCTGAGTGTGTCCTTGATCTGGTCATCAGTCATGGAGTAGAAGCGATATCTGGAGTACTTCTTATAGGTAAGTCCATAGCTCTTCTTTATGCGGTCAGCCTCGCTCTTTGCCTTTTCATAGGACCAGCCTGCGTCGTCACATATCTCCTGAAGGTACTTTTCGTTTTTCTCGAGCATATGGTCAACGCGCTTTTTTAGACCCTTTTTGGTCTTATAGACATACAGCTTGTTCGCCGTGTATTCCTTATAGGTGATATCATACTTATCGCGAAGCTTATCCATCTCCTTTTTTGCTTCGTCATAGGAGATGCCCTTTATTTCAGCGACAAGGTCAACATCCAGATCTATCTTCGGATTTCCCGACTTTTCGTATTGTTTTTTTATCTCGTCCAGTTCAAGGTTATACATGCCCTTGCGCATGTAGTCCCACGCGCTTATGCCGTAGTTGCGGCGCACAAAGCGCAGCTCACTCTCGAGCTTTCTCTTGCTGCGTCCCGATTTTTTAGCGGCATAGTCAAGCACGACCGACAATGCCTCTCTCTTGATTTTACCCATATTACAAAACCTCCTGTAAATGAGCTGCGAAAACAGTTTATTCACGGCTCATATTACACTGTTTTTGATATTCTTTCAAGCATAAATTCCAATATTATCTCACCATTGGCATAAATCACATACCAGTTTCAAAAAAACAGCAAAATTTTGTGTTATTCTATTGCATGAATACAAAAAAAATAGTAGAATGATGTACTATTAAAATAGTAAGAAGATCGTTTTCGGTCAAATTGGAGCACTATGAAAATAGCTGTTATTCTTCTGCGCTGGGCGCTGAATTTTATATACTTCTTTATGAAGCTCGCGCCGTGCGACAACAACAGGGTCGTTTTTCTCAGCCGTCAATCGAATACCCCGACGGATGATTTTCTCATGCTCAAAGCAAAGCTTGAGGAGCTTAAGCCCGATATCAGGATCGTGATGTTCACCCAAAGGGTCGACGGGAACCTCAAAAGCATGCTCAGCTACGGCATGACGACGCTGAAAAGCATGCACCACCTTGCACGGGCAAGGGTCTGCGTTCTCGATGCCTACTGGCCGGCCGTCTCCATGCTCAGGCACAAGGACAGCCTCGCCGTCGTGCAGATGTGGCACGCCATGGGCAAGATCAAAAAATCCGGCTATCAGTCGGTCGGGAAGGAATTCGGCAGGAGCAGCATGCTCGCGCATGAGCTTCGCATGCACCGCAACTACGATGTCATAATCGCGGGCGGCAAAGCCTTTGACCCGTTTTACTGCGCCTCCTTCGGCGTTGACGAGTCGGTGCTGTACAATGTCGGCCTGCCGAGGATGGACATGCTCAGGGAAAACACCGAAAAATGCAGAAAGCAGTTTTTCGAGGCATATCCCGAGCTTGAGGGCAAAAAGCTCGTGCTTTACGCTCCCACCTTCCGCAAGGGGCAGCGTCTGGAGCCCAAGCCCCTCATCGATGCCTTTGACTTTAACGGCGAGCAGGCGCTTATAATAAAGCGTCACCCGAACCAGCAGCTCGACCCTGCCTGCCTCGGTCAGGCGCTCACCTGCGACAAGGTCTCGACCTCGACTGTTTTGTCCGTCTGCGACTGCGTCATCACGGATTATTCGGCGATAACCATCGAGGCCGCGCTCCTTAAAAAGCCGGTCTACTTCTACCTTTTTGATTACGAGGACTACATGTCCAAAAACGGACTGAACGTGAAGCTGTTTGACGAATTTCCCGACAGCACCTTCACCGACCCCGAAAAGCTCATGGCCGCTATAAGCGACGGCCGCTATGATTACAACAATTACGACAGATTCTGCGAAAAATACCTGCCCGCTCCCGGAATGAGGGCGACAGACGCGATCTGCGCACTGATTTTAGACTGCATGAAGAGGGATAAACATGATGCAATTAATGAGAGCATTGCTCGCCAAAATAAAGCTGGCGGTACTATGGGTAACTAGGATCCTGTTCGCGCCGAACCATTTCAAGGTGCCCTTCTACAAGAGGATATGGCACGCAATATTCGGCGGCTACATGGTCGACCAGATCGCCCTGTACGATTTTAAGCACAACGACAAAAAGCAGTATCTTTCCGAATTTGACTGGTACCGCTCGCGCCGCATAAACGATCCGTACAGCACCATGCTCAACAACAAGGTCGTTTTCACTCAGATAATCGAGCGCTACTGCTCCACGCCGGAGATCTACTGCGTCAAGAAGGGCAAGCTTTACGGCGGCTTTAACGGCAGAAAGTTCAGCGGACCCGAGGATCTTTTGCCCCTGCTCGACGAGGTCGGCGCATTCGTCGTCAAGCCCGTCGGCGCAGGCAAGGGCAAGGGCATCGAGATAGTCAAGCGCACCGCGGACGGCTATATCTGCAACGATAAGCCCATATCCCGCGATAAGCTCGTGCGCTCGTTCGGCATAGGCAAGGATCTGCTTTTCTGCGCCTATGCCCATCAGGCCGAGTATTTGGATAATATCTACCCCAACTCCGCTAACACCATTCGCATGATAGTCCTGCGCAACAGCAAGACGCATGAGTTTGAGCTGTGCTTTGCCGTGCAGCGCATCGGTGCATCCTGGACGGGTGCAGTCGATAACGGCAGCCAGGGCGGCCTTGTTGCGAATATCGACATCAGCACCGGCACCCTCAGCGAGGCAAGAACTCTGCACAACCTTTCCGTGTATGAGGTCCACCCCGACACCGGCGCGCAGATAAAGGGTGCGGTCATCCCGAATTGGGAGAGCCTCAAGAAGGCCGTGACCGATGTCTCGGTCAATTTCCCCTATCTTGACATAATCGCATGGGACATCCTGCCCACGCCCGACGGCTTCACCGTCATCGAGGCCAACACCTCCTCGGGTGTCAACATCATCCAGCTCTGGGGTCCGCAGCGCTACGGCAGACTCGGCGAATTTTACCGCGAGCACGGGATAATAAAATGAGATATGTGATAATGGCAGACGGCAAGGGCAGCCGTTGGAACAACTACATGGGTCACACAAAGCACAATATCCGCATCGGCGGCGAGACGCTTCTTGAGCGCACCGTGCGGCTTTTGCATGAGCACGACAGTGCAGCCGAGGTCATCATCACCTCGCACAATGAGGCTGTGCACATTGACGGCGCCGTGCGCTATGAGCCGAAGAACAATGTGCTGGAGATAGACCGCTTCACAGCCGAGCTTATTGGCGACGACATGTGCTTTCTCTACGGGGATGTGTACTACTCCGAGGAGGCGGTCAAGACCATCGTCGAGTGCGCAGATAAGCAGCCGCTTCTGTTTGTCGGCAGCGAAAAGAGCATCTGCGCTGTGCTTGTAAAGGACGGCGCGCTGTTTAAGTCTTTGTACGAGAAGATACGCAGCCTGTTCCTTGACGGGAAGATCACCGAGTGCAAGGGCTGGCAGGTGTATCACCTTTACGCCGGGCTACCTCTTGAAAGCCGCGAGATAGGCACCGGCTACCTCATAACCGACAGCTTCACGAGGGATTTTAACTCCCCCGACGACTATAATGAATTTATCGCAGGGCACTGAAAAGCCCTGCGATAAAAATTTTTATAGAAATATGCGCAGTTATATGCTATAATATTAAGCTGATATTGTATCGACATTTGAATTCTCAAGGGGATTTAACTATATGACAGAAAGCACAAGGAACCGTTTTTTGCTCGCAGAGCTTATAAAACGAGATTTTATCAAGAAATATAAGCGCACAACGCTCGGCATTTTGTGGAGTGCGCTGGCACCTTTACTGCTGCTTATCACGATGGATCTGGTCTTCGGCACCTTCTTCGGAGGCAAGCTGCCGCACTACACCATTTATCTTTTCTCGGGTCTTCTGCTGTTTAACTATTTCAGCGGCATCACCCGCAATTCGATGACCGTTTTGTACAACAGCGCGCCTATCTACAGCAAGGTGCCCGTTCCCAAGCTCTATTTCCTTATCTCGCGAAACGTCGCAAACTTCATTGATTTTCTTGTGTCCCTCGTGGTATATTTTGTTTTCGTCGCGATCGACGGCATCGCCTTTAAAACGAATTTCCTGCTGCTGATCTATCCGATAGTCTGCCTGTTTTTCATAAACTTCGGCATCTGCATGCTTCTGTCGTCTTTGTACATTTTCCTGCATGATATAAGCTATCTCTGGCCTGTCATCACCCGCGTGATCATGTACTCCTCGGCGATATTCTACGATGTTTCAATATTGCCCGGTACGCTGCGCAGGCTTTTGCAGTGCAACCCCCTGTATATGTGCATCGATTATTTCAGGCAGCTCGTTATACATTCCACCGTTCCCTCCGCCTCCTACCACGTCATTCTTTTCGTGATGACCCTGCTTTGCCTCGCGATAGGCGGATTCACCTACTACATCAGCCGCGATAAGATCGCGCTGTATGTATAAGGAGGTGCGCAATGAAAGATAACAAGGTCCTTATACTTGACAATGTATCCGTCAGATACCGCAAGCGTGACTCCAGATCGACTGCGGATATCTTCAGGCGGCTCACCGGCAAGCAGAAGAGGAACAACGAGTTCTGGGCACTCAAAAATGTGTCCTTCAGCCTTGAAAAGGGCGATATGCTCGGTGTCATCGGCAGAAACGGCGCAGGCAAATCGACGATGATGAAGGCCATCAGCGGTACGCTGTGTCCGGCCTCGGGCACGATAGAAAAAGAGGGCAAGCTGTGCGCGCTGCTGGAGCTTGGCGCAGGCTTCGACCAGGACATGACCGTTAAGGAGAATGTGTACCTGCGCGGTGCGCTTCTGGGCTACTCCAAAGAGTTTATAGACAGCAAATACGACGAGATAATCGAATTTGCCGACATGCGCGAGTTTGAGGACAGCCCCTTCCGCACGCTGTCGTCAGGCATGAGATCGCGCATAGCCTTCTCAATTGCAAGCATGGTCGAGCCGGATATAATCATCCTTGACGAGATCTTCGCCGTCGGCGACGGCGACTTCCGCAAGAAAAGCCAGAAGTGCATGCAGGATATAATCGCAAACGGCGACACGACCGCACTCATGGTATCACACTCGCTGCAAACGGTGCGCAGCCAGTGCAACAAGGTGCTGTGGCTGGACAAGGGCAGGATGGTCATGTTCGGCGACCCCAAGACCGTATGCGACGCTTACGCAAAGTATCTGAACACCGGCAAGCTCCCCGAGACCGAGTCTTTAAAGGCCACCCAGGCAAACCCGACGAATAAGATGGCCAAATCAAAGGGCAAGATATTCGGCGAGGTGATGGTGTACCTGCTTTTGATGCTGTTCGTTGTCGGCGGCATCTTCTATTGGTCGCAGCACGACCTGTTCAGCGCGTATTTCATCGCCCGCGACTCGAGCTCTGAGCAGATAATGCAGGTCGTTGACGAATACAGGGACGAGGAAAACGAGCTTTTGGGCGCAGATATCTCCGGCTGGAACACCGAAATTCTCGATAACTGCACCGAGGATATCCTGAACGAAAAGGCCACGATAAAGGAGGTCGCAAAGGCTATCGTCGGCGACTCGTTCGAGCCCGGCACAAGCGAATACCGCCGCTCGCTGGCAGCAGCCGAGATCGCGGTCACAAAGCAGTATTACTCCGACCGCTGCGAAAGCCTGATTGCCGACATAAAGGCAGAGTACGACGCTCTGCCCGAAAGCAGCCGTCCGAGCCTTCTCAGATATGCCTACTCCGAGCGCAAGCAGTTTTTCAATCTTGAGAAAAAGTGCGACGACGCCGTGCAGGATGTTGTCGACGATGTGCGCGAGATGCTCGAAAAAGAGGGCTACTCCGAGGAATACGCAGATAAAATTTTCAACGCATATAAGTCCGAAAAGGGCTATATGATGGCGTATTACATGGAAAATTTGAAATAATTCTAACAAAACGGCAGATTTCATATTCTGTCGTTTTTTATTCGGTAAATATATAATTTGACAAAGTTTGTTCAGGGGTATATTATACCCCTATGTGAAATTTTGCGCAAAAAGGATAGAGTGTATGGAAAATATAACTGCCAAGACCCCTTGGAAGGATCACCTCGGCGAGGTCCCCTTCCACCTGGACTATTTTGACGGCTCGATGTTCGAGGCCGTGGCTGCCATAGCCGAAAAGCACCCCAACAATGTTGCCTTTGACTTCATGGGAAGGTCGACTACCTACAGAACGCTCGTCAAAGAGGTCGAGCAGTGTGCCAAGGCTTTAAAGACCATCGGCGTGCGTGAGGGCGACAGGGTCACCATCGCAATGCCCAACTGCCCGCAGGCTATCCAGATGTTCTACGCCGTCAACCTCGTCGGCGGCATCTGCAACATGATCCACCCCCTGTCGGCGGAAAAGGAGATAGAGTTCTATCTCAATGCCTCGGAGTCCGTGACGGCGATTACCCTCGACCAGTTCTACAACAAGTTTGAGAACATCCGCCACAACACCAAGGTCGTCAACATCATCATCGCAAGCATAAAGGACGAGCTTTCAAAGCCCGTCAAGGCAGGCTACATGCTCACCGAAGGCCGCAAGGTCAAGAAGATCCCCGATGACGCACCCGTCATCCGCTGGAGAGACTTCCTGCACCTGGCCCGCCACTGCTTCTATAACTATAAGGTCGAGCGCAAGGGTGATGACCCCGCAGTCATCCTCTATTCCGGCGGCACGACCGGCACGACGAAGGGCATCCTGCTTTCCAACAAGAACTTTAACGCTCTCGGCCAGCAGGTCATCGCCGCGAACCCCATGTTCCGCGTCGGCGACAAGATGCTCGCCGCAATGCCGCTGTTCCACGGCTTCGGCCTTGGTGTGTGCGTACACACGATGCTCTCGCAGGGCGGCCGCTGCATCCTCATCCCGAGGTTCACCGCCGAGACCTACGCAAAGCAGATAGTTAAGTATAAGTGCAACTTCATTGCCGGCGTTCCCACGCTTTACGAAGCGCTGCTGCGCCTGCCCTCGATGGAAAACGCAGACCTGAGCTCGCTCAAGGGCGTGTTCTCCGGCGGCGACAGCCTGTCCATTGAGCTCAAAAAGAAGTTTGACAAGTTCCTGTACGACCACAACGCAAAGATACAGATCCGTGAGGGCTTCGGCACGACCGAGTGCGTCACGGCGTCCTGCCTCACCCCGCCGCACATGGCCAAGGAGGGCAGCATCGGTCTTCCCTTCCCCGACACCTATTACAAGATAGTCGAGCCCGGCACGGACAAGGAAGTCCCCTACGGCACCGAGGGCGAGATTCTCATCGCAGGCCCCACGGTCATGATGGAATATGTCGGCCACCCCGAGGAGACAGCACAGACCCTGCGCAAGCACGATGACGGCCTGACCTGGATATACACGGGCGACCTCGGCACGATGGACGACGAGGGCTTTATCTACTTCCGCGGCCGTGCAAAGCGCATGATCATAACCTCCGGCTACAATGTCTACCCCGGCCAGCTTGAGAACATCATCGACGCGCACGAGTTTGTCCACATGAGCTGCGTCATCGGCGTTCCCGACCCGTACAAGATGCAGAAGGTCAAGGCCTTCGTCATGCTCAAGCCCGGCATTCCGGCAAGCGACGACACCAAGGAGGCCATTCTGGCCTACTGCCGCAAGAACATTGCAAAGTACGCGATGCCGTATGACATCGAGTTCAGAGCCGAGCTTCCCAAGACGCTCGTAGGCAAGGTCGCCTACCGCAAGCTCGAAGAGGAGGAGGCCGCCAAGCGCGCCGCCGCCGAGGAGAATGCTCAAGCATAAAAAGTCAACAACAGCCGCAGCGTTCTGCTGCGGCTGTTGTTTTTCTGCGTAGTATGTGATAAGATGTGAAAAAACGAAATTTGCGGGGCAGCGACATAATGAGAGGCAAAAATGAGCTGACGGAAAATATCGACAAGCTCCACACCACCGAGCTGGGCATAGAGCGGATAAGTCGGAATTTAAAGCTGACCACCGATGTGGTCGAGCATTGCAGGAGGCTTGTCATGGATGAAAGCTGCCGTATATACAAGCGGGGCAAGAACCGGTATTGTGAAGCCAGCGGTGTACGGCTTACCGTCAACGCACACAGCTACACGATCATCATGGCGCACCCCATAAAGCATTTGGAGAAGAACAATGGATTACAAACAGGCACTTGAATATATAAACGGCGTTTCGTGGCGCACGACAAAGCCCGGGTTCGATCGAGTAACGGAGCTGCTGCGCCGTCTCGGGAACCCGCAGGCCGAGCTTCGGTATGTGCACGTCGCCGGAACAAACGGCAAGGGCAGCATCTCGGCAATGCTCGCGTCGGTTCTCAAAAAGGCAGGGCTCACCGTGGGGCTTTACACCTCGCCGTATGTAAACCGCTTTAACGAGCGCATGCAGATAAACGGCAAAAGCATTGAGGATAACGAGGTCGCCGAGCTTGTTTCGGAGATAAGGACCCACGCCGACGCAATGGACGACCATCCGACGGAGTTTGAGATGATGACCGCCGTGGCGTTTTTGTGGTTCTGCCGCCGTAAGTGCGACATCGTCGTGCTCGAGGTGGGCATGGGCGGAAGGCTCGATGCAACAAATGTCATCGCCTGCCCCGACTGCTGTGTTATTGCGAACATCGGCCTTGACCACACCGCCATACTCGGCGACACGCTCGAGCAGATCGCCTTTGAAAAGGCGGGCATCATAAAAGAGGGCAGCCCCGTGGTCATGTATCAGCAGTACGGCGAGGTCATGGAGGTCATCCGCGATGTCTGCGCCGAGCGCAACGCCGAGCTGAACGTTCCCGACTTTGACGATATCAGTCCCGAGTTTGACAGCCGCGACGGTCAGGTGTTTTCCTACGGCGGCGAGGCCTACGCGCTCCCGCTTTTGGGCGAGCATCAGCTTAAAAACGCCGCCACGGTGCTGGAAACGATCGATGTCCTGCGCAGGCAGGGCTGGCAGATCGAGCACGAGGCGGTCGAGGCCGGACTGTACGCCGTGAGCTGGCCTGCACGGTTTGAGATAGTGCACTCCGAGCCGTGGTTCGTCGTTGACGGCGGGCACAATCCGCAGTGTGCGCAGGCGCTCAGGGCGAGCCTGCTTGAGTATTTCCCCGACGACAAGCGCGTGCTTTTAATGGGAGTTCTGCGCGACAAGGACTACAAGAGCATCGTGCAAACTCTCGCCCCGCTGTTTGACGCATTCGTCACCGTAACGCCCGACACGCCGCGGGCGCTGTCGGCTGAGGAGCTTGCAGAGCTCTTTGCCGAGACCGGCAAGGAGGTGCAGGTATGCGGGACTATACAGGAGGGCGTGCGCACGGCGATGGACATCGCAGACGAGCTTGAGGGCATGGTCTGCGCCTGCGGCTCGCTGTACATTTGCGGCGATATAAGAGCCTGCTTTGGTTTGAGGTGAAGCATGAGGATAATGGGAATTGACTACGGCGATGCCCGCACGGGGCTTGCCGTTTCGGACGAAATGAATATACTCGTCGGCGAGGCTTGGACAGTAAATGAGTGGAACCCCGAGAGCGTTGCCGATGTGATAGCGCAGGAGGCGCAAAAGCGCAATGTGCGCCGCCTTGTGCTGGGGCTTCCCAAGAACATGGACGGCAGCGAGGGGCCGAGAGCCGAAAAATGCCGCGATTTTGCCGAGCTTCTGCGCAGCAGGACGGATATCGAGCTTGTCATGTGGGACGAGCGCCGCTCGAGCAT
Organism: Oscillospiraceae bacterium; assembly: GCA_963627445.1. GTDB lineage: Bacteria > Bacillota > Clostridia > Oscillospirales > Oscillospiraceae > F23-B02. Next base: position 27,448 of record CAVGBM010000093.1, read on the forward strand.
TGAGGCACACGCCATTCTCCACGCCAACGGCAAAAAGGAGAAAAAGCACCGCAAGACCGTCGATGCCGTCGCCGCAAGCCTGATATTAGAGGGCTATTTAGGAACATTGAGATAACAAAACGCACCGCAATTGCGGTGCGTTTTTGCGTTATTTAAAACTTTACGAAGCCGGTGAGAGTTCCGAGCGGATAGCCGAGCGTCCAGTCGTCCTCGCCGCACTTGGGGCAGACGGTGCCGCGCTCGTGCAGCTCGTCGATGTATGCCTCGGCGCGCTGGATGTACATATTGCTCTTTACAACGCACTTGCACTTCTGGCAGTAGACAAGATAGTTTGCAAAGCTGTCGTATATGCCCTTTTTGCGGTTTTCCTTTTCCTCATATG
>CAVGBM010000094.1:0-3176 GCA_963627445.1 Oscillospiraceae bacterium
AGGCTTACAACGAAGGCAAGGAAAAGCTTGCAAAGATCGAGCCCCTGCTGCCTTACCTCAACAAGTATGTCGAGTTCCGTGACGGCACGATCGCAAAGCTCCCCGGCTTTGACACCGCTCAGGAGTGGTTTGTCAATGTTGTCCGTCCTATAGCAGCGAATGTCGGTCTTGACATTCCCGAGGATGTCACCGACTTTCCCGCATACATCAATCAGATGGTAGCTGACGGCAAGGCTCAGCTTAAAGAATACGAAGACGGTGTCGCAGCTCTCGCAGAGGCTGAGAAGACCATCGCAGCAGGCGAGGCAAAGCTTGCGGCGGCAGAAAAAGAGATCGCAGCAGGCGAGGCAAAGCTTGCCGACGCAGAAAAGCAGCTTGCGGCAGGCGAGCAGGAGCTTGCAGCAGGCGGTCAGGAGCTCGCTTCAGGCGATCAGCAGCTCGGCGTTTATGAGGACGGCCAGACTCAGCTGGCAGCAGGTATGGAGCAGCTTCTCAGTGAGATGGTTGCCTGCACGACCCGCAGCGGCAAGCAGACCGTTCCCAGCCTGAAGGAACTGCTCGGCGATGACTTCAGCATTTGGGTTCTCGACGACAACGGCGAAGTTAAGGTAGAGCGCGACTGCCAGTTTGTCGATCTGGACAACTGCGAGAAGCTTTGTGAAGAGGCAGAGCACTACCTCCAGCTCCAGGAAGCAGACATCAAGAGTGAGCTTTATCCCCGCATCGCAATGAACGTTATGATGGGTCTTGCATCCGTCATCGGTATCATTGCAGGCATCGTTGCCATCGTCGGCGCTGTCACCGGCAGCAAGAAGACCGGCTTTGTCGGCGGCATCATCACCGCAGTCCTCGCAGTTGCAGCTAATATCGTCGGCATCTTCGTCGGCTACACCGACTTTGTATACCAGACCCGTGAGGTCGTTGACGGCGTTAAGGAGTACACCTACTCCGGCGATCTCCAGCTTTACGCGCTGATCGTTCTGGCTGTCATCGCAGTCATCTTCACCATCGTTGCAGGTATCGCACGCAACGCCGCCAAGAAGGCTGAGGCTGAGACCGTTGCACAGGCAAATCAGGCAGCAGCCGCCGGCGCAGCAGCCGCAGCAGTCGCCGAGGCAGCTCCCGCAGCAGCGCCTGTCGAGGCAGCTCCCGCAGCCGCAGCTGACGACGAAAAGCTCGCCGAGCTCGAGGCTGAGAACGCAGCTCTCAAGGAAATGGTCGCAAAGCTCGCAGCAGACGCAGCGACCGTCAAGGAGTAAACCTCCGTCCGACCCGTGAGCGGATATACAGATCACGCTCCAGCCGAAAAACAATAATCAAGCCCACAGAGTTTTTGCGCTGTGGGCTTTTTTTCAGTGGCGCGGGTAGATGTGCATACAAAAACCTGCTATAATTTTTATGGAAATTTTGAAAAATGTGAAACCTGACCCGATTTTTGTCGGGATATATATTGAAGGCATCTGAGAGCAGCCGGGAAAGGAAGCTTAGCTTTGCGTGACGAAATGATCGTTGACCTGTACTGGCAGAGGGACGAGAGCGCCGTCAGCGAAACGGAGCGAAAATACGGACGGTATCTTTCAAAGATCGCCCATAATATCCTCTCCGACCGGGAGACCGTCAACGACACATACCTGAAGGCGTGGAACTCCATGCCGCCGCACAAGCCGAACGTTCTGTCTACCTATTTGGGAAAGATCACAAGGCAGCTGTCCATTGATGCGCTGCGCACGCGTAACAGGGAAAAGCGGAAGCCCTCGGAATATGAAGTCTCCCTTTGTGAATTGGAAGATTGCGTTTCCGGCGAAGAGATCCCGGAGCGGAGTGTTGATCTGAAGCTGCTTGCGGAAGCGATCAATGCCTATCTCTGCACGCTTCCGGCAGAAGCACGGAACATATTTGTCGGCAGATACTACTTTGCCGATCCTATCAAGGAAGTGGCAAGCTACTGCGGAGTAAGCGTGCAGAAGGTCAAGAGCACGCTCTATCGAACAAGGCAGGGGCTGAAAGATCATCTGAAAAAGGAGGGCTTTTGGCTATGAAGAAGGAACACATTAGCGTTACTTTGAATATGTTCAGCGACGATATCATCGAGGAAACCGACAAAGTCCGCACCGATCCGAAGCCAAAGCGAAGGTGGGCGCGGCCAATTGCTGCCGCAGCTTGTATCTGCCTGATCGTTGCAGGCGTGTTTGCCTGGCGGAATTTTTCCGACCATGCGGGCGGAGTGACGATCCCCAAGCGAGAAGTCTCTCTTTCGGAGGAAGCATCTGGGGAGATGCTCAGATTTTTCATCTATCATGGAAATTGCTATTTTGAGTATGACAGGATATATGACGATGTTGACATCATCGGAAAGCGTCTCGGAGCTGCAACGGGGCTGATCGGTGAGCGGACGCCGCAGGATAAATATGTGGAGCTTGCAGGCAGCGTAAAAGGCGATTTCTACGAGGTGAAGGGCTATGACCCGTCTTTCATGCTCTGCATGAAGGATGCAGACGGCTCAATTTTCCTCTATGTACGCGATTCGGGGCTCACATTGAAGTATGGCTCCGAGCTTTATACGGACAGACTTCACCTTGCCGGAAACTATGCATCCGTACAATACGAGAGCCGTGATTCGTGGCATAATGACAGGCACGAGCTGTACCAGCTGAACGCTTCCGATGAGCTGATCTGCGATTTTATCGACGGATTGAACGCTGCCGAGTTTGTCCTCTACGACGAGACGGAGGATATCTATAGTAAGACGGCATCATATCATCTGTATTTCAAAATGCAGGATGGCACAACAGTGCATCTTCTGCTGTGGAAAGACGGATATGTTGTTTATCAGGGACTGTGGGGCGCTTTCGTACAGCTGCAAAAGGATAGCTACAACAAGCTGCTTGAGGTATTGGAAAACCGTACAGGAGCGGTACCTGTAGATTACCATTCTGCGGAAAAGACGGCAGAGGATTGCGTGAACGATCCGGAGCTCGGAAAATATGTGCCCTCTTATACTCCGGACGATATGAATGTGGAGTGGGTTGAGATACTTTATTATTTAGACCCCGAAACCGCAAAGGAGACGGGAACAAAGGAACTTGCAATAGGATATTACGATACAAGCGATGAGACAAAATGGTATGATGTCACAGTCACATGGACTTCGGAGTGTGGGAAAAACGGCTGGGCAG
>CAVGBM010000094.1:3318-4624 GCA_963627445.1 Oscillospiraceae bacterium
ATATCAAATTCTGAAGTCAGTAGACCCCGATTAACACTGTTTGGCCGATTTCGTAAACAGGCTGAAGATAAAGTAAACGGCGCTCACCGCAGCGGCGAGGTAATACGGAAGCTTCACCGGCGCAGAGCCGATGCCGGACACCAGCGACAGCAGGAATGGGCTCAAAAACTGCGCAAGGTACATCGATGCCGATATCATCGGCATCACGGTCGTTGCGGCCGCCTTGCCCTCGTTGGCCGAAGCGGTCGAGATAATATACGGAATGCCCACGCCGTTTGAAAAGCCTATGAGCGCAGAGCCCGCAAGCGTTCCGACCCAGCCGCCGACAAAGGCCAGCAGGCAGTAGCCGAGCAGAAACAGTACCGGAGCAACGAGCCTTGCAAAGCTTCCGCTGACGCGCTTGACCCACACGAATGAGAGCCCGCCGCCGAATGCGATGAGGTCGCAGCCGGCCATGATAACGGCGCACAGGCTCATGGGCACGGCACCCTCGGCTGCGGTCACTATCGCAAAGTTTGCCGGGTAGATGAAGAATATCGTCATGAGCAGGAAAATGCACACGACATGCGTCCAATTCCTGCGCCAGACATCGCCGAGGCGGACTGCTTCGCTGCTGCGCGAACCGTCACGGATGCGGTCATTGGGCATGAAAATAAGGCACAGAACGATGCTTATAAGCCCCATGAGATAGACTGCAAAGCTCAGCCGCCAGCTGACATTTGCGAGCACACCGGCAAGCAGAGTTGCGACCACGCCGCCAAGCTGGTTTGCCGCCGAGGACAGCCCCATGAGCCCCTCACGCCTCTCCGGCGGAAAGTAATAGGTCAGAAGTCCCGTGGACAGCGGCATGATGATGCCGACACCGACACCGACGAGCGCACGCATGATAAGCACCGCCCGGATCGAATCGAACAGTCCCGCAGCCGCACCGCCGACGGTGTACAGCACAAGGCCGAGCATCGTGAGCGTCCGTGCGCCGAAGCGCTCGGCGAGCTTTCCGAAAAACATGTTCGTAATGACGATAAACAGCGCCGGCATGGAAACGATAAGCTGAATTTCAAGCTTGCTCGCCTCGGAAAAATGCTCGCGGATGACCTCCAGCGCGGGTGCGACCGCCGCACCTGCCATGACCGTCAGCAGCGACAGCGAAAGTATGCTTGCCGCCAGCGGCCTGAGCCTGATTTGTCTATTCATTTACTAAAACCTCTCTTTTTAGATTAAAAGAATAAAATGAAAAAGCGTAAGTCCGGTTTGGACTTACGCTTTTTTGCTACACAACGAGAGTGATTTTAGCAAACTTTTTTGA
>CAVGBM010000095.1:0-2957 GCA_963627445.1 Oscillospiraceae bacterium
ACTCCCGTTTGAGTCGTTTAACGATGCCCTGTTGCACTTGACTTGACATCGCAAGGAAACAAAGAAAAGTTAATATATGTCAGCTTAATTTCATATCTCCGTCTTTTATCCAGCCGAGCTTGCGGCAGAGGCGGCCGAAGAGGTAGGCTAAAACTGCGGGGAGGACGATGGATATCAGGGCGAGGCCGAGCCAGTCGGCGGCGGTGGGGATGATGGCCTGCGCGCCGTCGAGGACGGCTTCCGCGCTCGGGTTTGCCCAGCCGGTCCACACGCCGATGGGACCCACGAGCCCGCAGGTGCCCATGCCGGAGGACACCGCCGCGCCGTTCATCTCAAGCTTGAACACGCAGGTGGCGATGGGGCCGGTTATCGCGCTGGCGGCGATGGCGGGTATCCAGATCCTCGGGTTGCGCACGATATTGCCCATCTGGAGCATCGAGGTGCCCAGACCCTGCGACACCACGCCGCCCCAGCCGTTTTCACGGAACGACACCACCGCAAAGCCGACCATGTTGGCGCAGCATCCGGCGAGCGCCGCACCGCCTGCAAGCCCCGTGAGGCTCAAGGCAGCGCAGATAGCCGCCGACGAAATGGGCAGCGTGAGCGCGATGCCGACGATGACGGACACCAGAACGCCCATGACAAACGGCTGCTGCGTGGTCGCCCACTTTATCACGTCGCCGACCGCCATTGCGCCCTTGCCGATGGGCGAGGCGATGAAGTACGCAAGGCCGATGCCTATAAGCACGGTGACGATGGGGGTCACGAGAATATCAATTTTCGTCTCCTTCGAGACCATTTTGCCGCACTCGGCAGCGACGACGGCGACGACATACACCGCCAGCGGGCCGCCCGCGCCGCCCATGACATTGGTCGCATAGCCGACGGGGATGAGCGAAAACAGCACCATCGCCGGAGCGTGCAGCGCGTATCCGATGGCAACGGCCATCGCGGGGCCGACCATCGCCGAGGCGAACTTGCCTATCGTGTAGCCGACATCGTTTATCTCAACGATGGGCTCGGCCAAAAATCCGATGCCCAGCTGCGTGCCGAGCGTGTCGAGTATCGTGCCGACGAGCAGGGTGCAGAACAAACCCTGCGCCATTGCGCCGAGCGCGTCGATGCCGTAGCGCTTGAGGCTGACCTCAACATCCTTGCGCTTTAAAAACGCCTTAAACTTTGCCATATCAAATCATTCCTCCGTAAGCATAAGGGGAATATCCAAACCCGCCTCTGCCATGTCTTTTTACTCTTTCTCTGCGTTATCGTCCTTGAAATACCTGTGTATTCCCGCCTCCTCTGCCTTGACAAAGAGCAAAAATCCTATGGCAGAGGTCTTTCAGATTTTTAAGCGAGAGAGGAGTGCTGCAGACAAGGTTTTGTGAACGAGAAAGCTTCGGCGCTCAAATCCGCTTAAAAACGGATTCGGATACTCCCCTTATGCTTAAAAAAAGTGGGCTCTGCGGTGTCATGACACCTGTAAAGCCCACTTTAACACGAATATGAAATTTGTCAACCCTAATTAAAACTTTGTCAGGTGTACAAAAGCCCCTCCTGCTCGAGCTGACGGCGGGTGCGCTCAAAGCACTCTCTGTCCGGGCAGTCGAGCGTGTGCAGGTGCACGCCGTCGGTGAGCTCGGAAAGCGGCCTTACCTCGCCGCTTTGCAGCTTCTCGACAAATTTGCGCACGTCGTAGCGGCTGGCAAGCTGCAATTCGCCGGTCAGCAGGCCATACACGGGGTGCTCGACCGCAACGGTCAGCACCTTGCAGCCGTTGTCGACCATGATGTTGAGCTCCTTTTCGGTGTCCTCAACATTGTGGACGCAGGCGAGCGTATACACGCTCTGGCCGCCGTCGGAGAGGATGTAGCCTCTCGGGGTGCTGGAAATTTTCTCGCCGGATGCGCGCAGCAGCGCAATGTCCCCGACGATTATCTGCCTGCTCACGCCGTATGAGGCGGCAAAGGTGCTGGCGCTGATGGGCTCTGCCGTCTCGGCGAGCCTGCGCACGATATCTTCTCTTCTGTCTACAGCGTTCATTTATTTTGCTCCTTGCTTCAACATCTCGTCCTTGAGCGCCATGAGCTTTGCGGACAGGTCGACGTAGTACTGATGCGGGAAGTCGAAGCGCTTGACCTCCGGCCAAAGCGTGCTCACACCATAAGCGCAGGTGCGCTTTATCTCCTCGAGCGTCGGCAGCTTGTAGACAAGCTCGCCGTTTTTAAATATCGGCACCTGGAGCTCGACCGCGCTGAAGCTGTCCATGACCTTGGTCTTCCAGCGCGCCTCGGGGTCGCAGATCTCAAGCGGCTTTGTATCGTCGACAGTCTCGTCATACAGCGTGATGTAGTCGGCCTCGGCCATGCCGGTCTCCTTATCAAACAGGCGGTAGACCCGCTTGAAGCCCGGGTTCGTGATCTTGCCGACGTTTTCGCTGATCTTTATCTTGGGGATGACCTCGCCCTTGTCGTTTTCCACGGCGCACAGCTTGTACACGCCGCCGAACACGGGGTCGGACTTGGAGGTGATGAGCCGCTCACCCACGCCGAAGGAGTCTATCTTCGCGCCCTGGAGCAAAAGCTCCGTGATAAGGCGCTCATCAAGCGCGTTCGACACGGTTATCTTGCACTCCGGCCAGCCTGCCTCATCGAGCATTGCTCTTGCCTTGCGGGTCAGGTACGCCATGTCGCCCGAGTCAAAGCGGATGCCGCACTTGGTGATGCCGAGCGGGCGCAAAACCTCGTTAAAGGCTTTGATGGCGTTGGGAACGCCGCTTTTGAGGGAGTTATAGGTGTCCACGAGCAGGGTCGCGTTCGTGGGGTAGGTCTCGCAATAGGCCTTGAACGCCTCATACTCGGTGTCGAACATCTGCACCCACGAGTGCGCCATCGTGCCGCCCGCCGGAACGCCGTAGCGCGTGTCGGAAACGGCGCAGGCCGTGCCCGCGCAGCCGCCGA
>CAVGBM010000096.1:0-32604 GCA_963627445.1 Oscillospiraceae bacterium
TGACCGCCGAGCTTCTGAAAGCCCACGGCATCACTGTCATAGGCGAAAGCAAGATATAAAGAAATCCTTGAGGCACCTTCCGTAAGGAGGGTGCCCCAAGGCAGCTCTTGTATCCGGTTAAATAATTTTTGAAAGCGTTTTGAATATTTCTTCTGAAAGTGGAGGAAATACAATTTAATTTGCCTTGTGAATGAATAGGGCGGTTATCGGAAGGTAGCCGCCTTATTATGGTTTTTGCTGCATCAACACTATTGTACTATCAACCACAGGGCTCAGCCTAAGTTTTTATCAATCCAACCATGCATTTGATTATCAATTTTGTAATAAGACATTGTGCTGCCACAGTAAATCCAATCATAGTTCGGATAAAGGGTGATGAAGAAACAAAGTCCGTCTTTCGTTTCAATTCGTAGATCTTGTCGATCATCAGCAAAGGCATTTTGCGAATCCTGCTGATCTTCTTCAGAAATGCCATCAAATACTTCCGCCTGGAAGTCATCATTTCCGTAGCTTACAAGGGCAATCGTCATATTATAGAACTCTGTAATTTCCTGCCGCTCGGCAACCGGCGCCCCAATTTCATTTTCATTATCGTCACTCATTTTCGTAATGGACTTAATATCATCTGCATCATCAATGCCATACACGCGATAAAGCTCGCTGAGCGAACAATTTGTATTGCTGTCATACTGGTAAAAATTGCAGAACAGCGCGGTATACCATTCTTCTCCATCCCTCAAAACATAGACGCACTCACAAGCCGCGGGAATGTATTGGTACAATTCGATATCCGTTTTCGCGGATGTGCATTCATAGCCAACACCGCCATCAGATTTCAAGTAAGATACATGATCTCCGGCCATAGCTTCTGTGATTTCGGATGGTAAGCCGTACTTCTCAAGAATTTCCGGAGATTTAACAGCCTCATAGAACTTCCCGTTAAATTCAAGGGCTGCAATGTGTTTTGCCGGATCTTCGTTCTCTATTCCACTCTTGTGATGTAAAACAGAAATTGCCATACTGACCACCAAACACAAACATGCTGCTATAGCACCCCATTTAATCCGGCGCTGAGATTTTGAGCACTTGTAAGCCTTAGCATCCTGCACAGCATTTTCATTGATTCCGCCGATGGCATCAAGAATATTCTCATTTATCATTACAAAACCTCATCCCTTTCTAATATCGATTGTAGTTTCTGCCGTTGCCTGTGTAATATCATTTTAACCTTGCTCTGAGAAAAACCAAATTGTTTGGCAATTGTCGAAATGGGGTCGAGATACCAATAGCGACAAATAAAAACTCGGCGTTCCATAAGCGGCAGACTCATTACAAAGTCGTTGATTATCTTTGCCAAAGCTGCCGCTTCTACTTCGTGTTCTGCACTTTGACCGTACGGAACACAGTCCGCCAGTTCATCAAGCACCAACACAATCTCACCGCCACCACGCTTATCTGCGGTACGCCGCCGCCACTTATCAATGGATATTCTGCGAGTAATTTTACCCAAAAATGCGGAGAGAACGGCCGGACGATGCGGGGGTATATTATGCCAAGCGTCAAGGTAGGTATCATTCACGCTTTCCTCCGCATCCTCTGCATTTGAAAGAATATTATAGGCTATAGAGTAGCAGTATTTACCATACTTTTCTGAAGTTTTCGTGATTGCATCTTCTGAGCGCGCCCAATATAGATCAACGATATGGTTGTCCTCCATTCTCATTTCTCCTCTCATTGTGATAGAGCCTCTTCATCTATCTACTCGATAAATTTTTGCTTTGGTCACAGATTCCGGCGAATTTTTTATAAATAAGCAACGGCAAACATGTTTATGTCAAGTATAACATACGGTCGTGAATAGTTCTATCGATTCCATGCTATTCATAGTCTTGTACAAAAAGCAAAGGAGCACAGACTATGGCATACGAGGAAAAGGAAAAAATAAAGCCGGCGGTCAAGCCGCATTCGGTAAGCATGGACGACAGGTGCAGACTTAATGTCACGGGGGTAGACGATGTGGAGAGCTTTGACGAGGCGACCATAGTCATGAACACCTCACAGGGCAATCTCATCGTTCGGGGCAGCGGCCTGCACATCGGCAAGATAAGCCTCGATGTGGGCGAAATCAAGGTCGAGGGCATGATAACCGACCTCGGCTACGAGGAAAAAGCGCACACCGGCGGCTTCTGGTCAAGGCTTTTCGGCTAAATGGAGATCGATGTTTCAAGGCAGCTTCTTCAGATCGGCTTATCGTGGCTCACGGGCTTTGCCTCGGGACTCGTCTATGATGTTTTCAGGGTGCTGCGCCGCAGACTGAAAGCGTCGTCGCTGGTTGACGGGCTATTCTGCCTTGCCGTGCTGTTTGCGCTGTTCACCCTCGGCATGAGCGCAGGCGGCGGCTCGCTGCATATCTTCATGCTGGCCTTTTTCTGCCTCGGCTTTGCCAGCTATATGCTGCTTTTGAGCGATGTGGTGCTTGCGGTGCTCAATAAAATCATGCGGGCGATAGCAGTGCTTTTTGCACCGATATTGCTAATTATGAAAAAATTTAGTTCAATCGCCAAAAAACTCTTTTCAAAAGCAGGAAATTGGTTTAAACTGAGAGCACAAAAGAAGAGGAAGGGCAAGGAAAAGGCAGTTGAAGAGGACACATTGCATTCTGGGGATAGTTTTGACGGTGCTGGTCGCATACGGTACCCTGAGCCTCGCAGGCGTGATGAGCGATCTTAACGAGGCAAAGGCGGCAACGGCGGAGCTTGAGACCGAGCTTGCGCAGGCGCACAGCAAAAATGCCGAGCTCAAGTCGGATATCGCAAGCCTCGGCACGGATAGGTCGACTGAGGAGCTTGCAAGGGAAAAGCTTGGACTCGTCAAGTCCGACGAGATAGTGTTTATCGACATGAAGTAAAAGGGTGCATTTCTTGCAAAAAAGGCAGATCGCGCCAGCATACAGGCCGGAAAACCTGCAAAGGCAGCCCAATGAACGCATTTGGGCTGCTTTTTTGCGCCCAAAAGCTGAAATTTTGCCCCTGCATTTTTGCAAGACGCGATAATTGCCCAAATGGCGCAGAGGCAGTTTTGCGGCGTTTATCTGTAGGAGTTTTACGAAATTTTTTTGCCCTGCCCGAAAATGACCCTCAAAAATGCAAGACCGACCTGCAAAATTGGCTTCAAAAGGGGCAAATTTGCATAATTTCAAAGCCGGAACTTGCAAATGAAATTTGCGCGCTGCAAAAAATGCAAGCCGCAATGCATTCGTCAAAACTTAAACTTGCATTTTTAACGCCAAATTAACGCTCAAAGCGCCGAAAATGCATAATGCATGGGGCGCGCCTTCAAAATGCAAAATTGAAAATGCGCGGTTTTGAAAGATGACGAAAATAAACTGCAAAAACAAAATTCTTGTGCATGTTCAACAAATGCGCTTGTTCAAGCTATACAAAAAAGAGTTGATTTTTCATAAAAAACGGCTATACTGAAATCACAGACAGGGAAACAAACCCGAGCTTGAATTTATGAAAAGGAGATCTATTAAAATGGTAGCAGGACTTGGAATTTTTGTCGCAGCTTACTTTGCAGGCATGGTCTGCATGACCGTAAAGGGCATGGCATAATAGATTTGACTTATTGATATAGACTGGAAAGGCAGCCTAACCGGCTGCCTTTTTTCTTGCGCTTGAGGCTCAAAGCGTGTATACTTTGTGACATGAAGGAATTAACTATAAAACGAAACGACGCAGGCCAGCGGCTCGACCGCTTCGTGGGCAAGGCAGTGCCGCTTTTGCCCGAGGCACTGCTGCAAAAATACATAAGGATAAAGCGCATAAAGCTAAACGGCAAGGGCGCGAAGCGCGACACGCGCCTTAATGAGGGCGATGTTCTGAGCCTATATATAAACGACGAGTTTTTTGAAAAGCCGAGGGAGGAAAACTCCTACCTCAAGGTCGGAACACCGAAATTAAGCATCGTTTACGAGGATGAGAATATCCTGCTTGCCGACAAAAAGCCCGGCGTTTTGTGCCACAGCGCAGGCCAGTGGGATTATAACACCCTCATCGCGAACATTCAGGCATACATGGCGCAAAAGGGCGAGTGGCGACCGAAGGAGGAAAACTCCTTTGCACCGGCTTTGTGCAACCGCATCGACCGCAACACCGGCGGCATCGTCATTGCTGCCAAAAACGCCGAGGCACTGCGGATATTAAACGACAAGATAAAAGACCGCGAGATAGAAAAGCTCTACCTTTGTGCCGTGCAGGGCAGACCCAGACCCGCGCAGGGGAGGCTGGAGAACTATCTTTTCAAGGACGCGCAGAAAAATCAGGTCTATGTCAAAAACCGTCCCGAGCCCGGGGCAAAGACCGCCGTCACCGAGTACCGCACGATAGCCACAAAGGGGGCGCTCTCGCTCGTCGAGTGCAGGCTTTTAACCGGCCGCACGCATCAGATAAGGGCGCAGATGGCGCATTTCGGCTGCCCGCTGTTGGGCGACGGAAAATACGGCAGCGAGCGCTTCAACAAGGGCTACGGAGAGAAGGGGCAGGCGCTGTATTCGTACAAGCTGCGCTTTGAGTTCCCCACGGACGCAGGCTGCTTGGAATATCTCAGAGGCCGCGAATTTTGCGTCAACTCCGTCGATTTTGCCGAAAAATACTTCGGTATATCCGAGCTTGAGTCGCTATAAGTAGAATTACGGCAAAAATCAGAAATTTTTGTTGACTTTCCAAGGGATTATCTATATATTGTATTCGTCTGCAAAGGACGCTCCGGAAGCAGTTTCGGAGCGTCCTTTAGTATAATTAGAAATGGGGGAGGATAAATGTCCAAAGAACTCATTCGCCTTGTGAATTGTCAAATGGCGTTTGACGACGAGATCGTTTTAGACGATATTAACCTGTATTTCAATGATAAGGAATTCCTCACGCTTTTAGGCCCCTCCGGCTGCGGCAAGACCACCACGCTCAGGATCATCGGCGGTTTTATAAAGCCCACCGGCGGAGACGTGCTTTTTGACGGCGAGAGGATCAATGATGTCCCGCCTCACAAGAGAAAGGTCAACACCGTTTTTCAGAAGTACGCGCTGTTCCCGCACCTTGATGTGTATGAGAACGTCGCCTTCGGGCTGCGTCTTGCAAAGCTGCCCGAGCAGGAGATAGACGAGCGCGTTACCGAGATGCTGGAGATAGTCAGCCTAAAGGGCTTTGAAAACCGCAAGGTATCGCAGCTCTCCGGCGGCCAGCAGCAGCGTGTTGCCATTGCCAGAGCTCTTGTCAACAGACCTAAGGTACTGCTGCTTGACGAGCCTCTGGGCGCACTTGACCTCAGACTGCGCAAGGATATGCAGAACGAGCTCAAGCGAATTCAGCAGGCGATGGGCATTACTTTTATATATGTCACCCATGACCAGGAGGAAGCTCTTTCCATGTCCGACACCGTTGTCGTCATGGATAAGGGCCGCATCCAGCAGATAGGCACTCCCGAGGATATCTACAACGAGCCGAAAAACGCCTTCGTTGCGGACTTCATCGGCGAGAGCAATATCCTCGACGGCGTTATGCTCGAGGACAGACTGGTCAAGTTCTTCGGCCGCAAATTCAAGTGCGTCGACGCAGGCTTTGAGAAAAACGAGCCTGTCGATGTCGTTATCCGTCCCGAGGATATAGACATCGTCCCGCCCGACGACGGTCACCTTTGCGGCACCGTTACGAGCGTTACCTTTAAGGGCGTTCATTACGATACGATAGTCGACTTTAAGGGCTTTAAGTGGCTTATCCAGACGACCGATTTTAACGAGGTAGGCTCGTATATCGGCATCCGCCTTGAGCCGGAGGATATCCACATCATGCATAAGAGCGAGTATTCCGGCATGTTCGGCGACTACAGCTCCTACTCTGCCGAGTACGACGAGATGGACGACCCCGAGGTCTACCTCGAGGGCGGCGTGGAAGCGGAGGAGTCTGCGGAGGGCGGCGAAGATGAAGAGTAGATCGCTTGCCGCACCCTACCTTGTGTGGATGGCGCTGTTTACCATCGTTCCGCTTGCGATCGTTGCATATTTTGCCTTCACCGATTCGCAGACGGGTGAGTTTACGATGAAGAACATCGCAAACCTCGGAAACTACATGCCGATACTCATAAAGAGCATTTGGCTTGCGCTTATCTCCTCGCTCATCTGCCTTGTCATCGGCTACCCCGTGGCGTACTACATCGCAGGCTGCAAGGAGACGACGCAGCGGTTTCTTTACATGCTCGTCATGCTGCCCATGTGCATAAGCTTTCTTTTGCGCACGCTGGCGTGGGTCGCCCTCACCGAGGACACGGGCATTATAAACAACATCATCACCGCCCTCGGCATGAAGCCACTGCCGCTTATCCGCAATAACGGCGCTGTCGTGCTCGGCATGGTGTATAACTACCTGCCGTACATGATAATGCCGCTTTACACCGTCATCATGAAGATAGACAGACGCCTTATCGAGGCGGCGGAGGATCTCGGCTGCAACGGCGCAAATGTGTTCAAAAGGGTCATCCTGCCGCTGAGCGTCCCGGGCATCATCTCGGGCTTTACGATGGTTTTCGTGCCTGCGGTCTCGACCTTTTATATCTCCCAAAAGCTCGGCTCATCGGGCACAACGCTCATCGGCGACGTTATCGAGAGCCAGTTTAAAACTGCGTATAACCCCAATCTCGGCGCAGCGCTCAGCCTTGTGCTGATGATCATGATCTTTGTCTGCATCGGAGTTATGAACCGCTTCAGCGATGATGAGGAGGTCATAACGGTATGAAAAAATTCAACAAGATATTCACCGTCATCGTCATGCTGTTTCTCTACCTGCCGATGATAGTTCTTGCCGTTGCGTCCTTTAACAGCGGAATGGATATTGCGGTGTTCAAGGGCTTTACCTTTGATAACTACGGCGAATTATTTAAGGACAGCGTGCTTTTGCCGCTGCTGCTTAATTCGGTTATAGTCGCCGTTATCTCCTCGCTTATCGCGACCGTTATCGGCTCTGCCGCCGCCATCGGCATCCACTCCATGGGGCCGAGGCTTCGCAAGTTCACCATGGGCGTGACGAATATCCCGCTCACAAACCCCGAGATTGTCACCGGCGTATCGCTTGCGCTGCTGTTTGCCTTTGTCGGCACGATGATGAAGATAAATAACATCCTCGGCTTTGCAACACTTTTAATTGCGCACATAACCTTCAACCTGCCGTATGTCATCCTCTCGGTCATGCCCAAGCTCCAGCAGATGGATCCCCACCTGCGTGAGGCGGCAATGGATCTTGGCTGCACGCCGTGGCAGGCGTTTTACAAGGTCGTTATCCACGAGATAACCCCGGGTATCGTCTCGGGCGCACTCATGGCGTTTACCATGAGCCTTGACGACTTTGTCATCAGCTATTTTGTCTACGGCCCACGCTTCGTGACCCTGCCAGTGGAGATATATAACTACACAAAAAAGCCGCTCCAGCCGAAGATATACGCACTGTTTACCCTGCTGTTTGCGGCGATACTGCTCGTGATGGTCGTCATGAACCTCCTGCAGGAGCGTGACGCAAAGCGCAGCCGTGAAAACCGCCGTGCCTTCCGCAGAAAGCAGGTGAGCGCATGAAAAAGCTGCTGTCATTTGCCCTGTGCCTTGTGCTCGTGCTGACCGCCGTTCCCGTGACGGCGAGCGCCGAGCCTGTGACGATAAATGTGTATAACTGGGGTCAGTATATCTCGGACGGCACGGACGGCTATATCGATGTCAACAAGGCGTTCACCGAAGCCACCGGCATCAAGGTCAACTACATGACCTTTGACTCGAACGAGACCATGTACACCAAGCTCAAGACCGGCGGCAGCACATACGATGTCATCATCCCGTCGGACTACATGATAGCCCGCCTTATATCCGAGGACATGCTTTTAGAGCTTGATTACTCGAATATCCCGAACTACGCCGATGTTGACGAGGCGTACAAGAACACTGCCTTTGACCCGGACAACAAGTACACCGTGCCGTACACCTGGGGCACCGTGGGCATCATCTACAACAAGAAGTATGTTGATGAGGCCGACCTCGGCTCGTGGGAGCTTCTGTGGAACAGCAAGTATTCCGGCAAGATACTCATGTTCGATAACCCCCGTGACGCATTTGCGATATCGGAGCTGCTGCTTGGCATCGACCTCAACTCCGAGGCCGAGGACGAGCTGCGCAGTGCAGCGTACAAGCTCATCGAGCAGAAGCCCCTCGTGCAGAGCTATGTCATGGATCAGATCTATGACAAAATGGAGCGTGAGGAGGCGTGGATCGCGCCGTACTACGCAGGCGACTACCTGCAAATGGTGCAGGAGAACGAAGACCTCGGCTTTTACTTCCCCAAGGAGGGCTTCAACCTCTTTATCGATGCCATGTGCATCCCGAAAAGCTGCCAGAACAAGGCCGCTGCCGAGGCGTACATTAACTTCCTGTGCGGCGCTCAGGTCGCGGGCGAGAACCTTGATTACCTCGGCTACTCAACGCCCATTTCTGCTGCAAAGGAATACATGGATCCCGACATGGTCGCAAGCGACATCGCCTACCCGAGTGAGGAAACGCTCGCAATGGGCTCGGCGTTTTCCTACCTTGGCGAACAGACCAATCAGCTCATGGATTCGCTTTGGCTCGAGGTCAAGACGCAGGGCAGCGTCGACAGCTATGCGATAGTCAGCATGGCGGTCCTCGCCGTCGGCCTTGCAGCCTACTTCACCATCCACGGTATACGCAAGAAAAAGCGCATCGCCAACCGCTGCAAGAAGTGGAAAACTCAAGAATAACGAAAAAATCGACCGAATTATTCGGTCGATTTTTTTACTGCATTTGCTTTATCATCTCGCGCCTAAGACGCACGATTATGCGCTTTTCAAGGCGGCTTATGTAGCTTTGCGAAATGCCCATGAGGTCGGCGACCTCCTTTTGTGTAAGCTCATTTCTGCCGCCGAGGCCGAAGCGCAGAACGATGATGTTCTTTTCGCGCTCGTTAAGCGTTTGTATCGCCGCCGAGAGCATCTGCTTGTCGGCGTCGTCCTCGAGCGGGCGGCACACCTCGTCGTCGTCCGTGCCGAGAACATCGGATAATAGCAGCTCGTTGCCATCCCAATCGGTGTTCAGCGGCTCATCGAAGCTTACCTCCGTGCGCTGATTGCTCACCTTGCGCAGATACATAAGTATCTCGTTTTCGATGCAGCGGGAGGCGTAGGTCGCAAGCTTGATGTTTTTGGCCGATTTAAAGGTGTTTATCGCCTTTATAAGCCCAATGGTGCCGATGGAGATGAGGTCTTCGAGGTTGAGCCCCGTGTTTTCAAAGCGTCGGGCGATGTAAACAACAAGGCGCAGGTTATGCTCGGTGAGCGTCTGCTTTGCCTTCTCGTCGCCGGCCTCCATGGCGAGTATCGCCCGCTCTTCATCGTCGCGGCTGAGCGGCGGCGGGAGAATGTCGCTTCCGCCGATGTAGAATAGCTCTGACGGTGCGGGGGCAAAATGCTTTTCAAGCCAGTCTTTAATAAGTTTCAGAATGTTCATGACTTCTCCTTTCAGGTTGTGCTAAGTTAGAGCCGAACAATTAAATTATGCAGTCGAAGCCGTCACCGCTGACGGCGGTGGGCGATATCGCAACTAAAATGTCCTCGCGGGTCTTGCCGTCAACGGTCAGGCTGTCCGGCCTGAACGCAGGCAGCAGGCCGCTTTGCGTGCCGACGGCGGAGTAGGGGATGAGCCGCATTTTTCCGGAGTAGAGCGTGATAAGCTCCGTGGGGCTCAAATTTTCGACACCCTCGCCGAGGAGCGGTACAAGCTGCTGGGCTCCCGCAATGAGCACCTGACTCCCCGTCATCGGGTCATACAAACAGTTGCCGCTGTCATATAATGCCCGCAGCGTGACGCTTTGGCCGAGAAAGCCGATGACCACGGTGTGCACCGCCTTGCCCGTGCTTTTTGCCGTCCTGCGAAATACGAGGCTCAGCGCAGCGTAAATTATCCCGAAGCTGAGCACCAAAACGGGCATCGAAACGGGAAGATACACGGCATTACCCCTGCCGCCGCCTTGCACCGACAGCGCCCACAGCGTGCCGCCGAATACGGCAGACACGGCGAAAAACACCGCTGCACAGCGCCGGAACTTAGGCTCTTTTGCAAACGCGATGAGTGCGATCAAAACGCCGGAGGCAAGCTTTATGGGCAGCAGCGTCAAAAACGCAAAGCCCGGCAGAACTGACGCAACGGCGTATACGGCGCCGAACAGCGCAGCAACGGCATACCGCATCCTGCGCAGCAAAACTCCGCATACTCTTGCAGAGCCGAGCAGGATAAGATAGTCGCATATGAAGTTTAAAATGAACAGCCGGTCTATGTATATCGTCTCCATGCGAAAATTATAAACTTTCAAAGCCGCACAATTTGTCATTTGATAATTGTCAAATAGGCGTGTCTGTGGTAAAATACTTTAGATTGAAATACGATATAAGCAAAAGGAATAAAAAATATGTGGTTTTGGTTTGCTGTAATAGCACTGCTTTGCTGGAGCGGCTCTGATCTGTTTTCCAAGATCGGCTGCCAGGATGCCGACGATAAGTACAGCCATCTGAAGATGGTCATGGCGGTCGGCGTAGTTATGGGGCTTCACGCAGCCTACGAAGTTTTCGTCGGCGGCGTTGAGATAAGCTGGAGCGTCATCATTACATACCTGCCGGTGTCGGCACTGTATATAGTCTCGATGGCGATAGGCTATGTGGGCCTCAGGTATATCGAGCTTTCGATATCCTCGCCTATATGCAACTCCTCCGGCGCGATAGTTGCGATACTCATTTTTGCGACCAAGGGCTTCGGCGAGCTTCCGCCGATAGCGCTCGTTGCCGTGGCACTTGTGTGCATAGGCGTTGTGTGTCTCGGCATCACCGAGGCAAACGAGGACGAGGAGCTGCGCAAGGCTCGTCAGGATGCCAGCAATCATCATTACGCAAAAAGCTGGATAGCGATCGCGCTGCCGGTTATCTACTGCCTTCTCGATGCTCTGGGCACCTTCGCAGACTCGAAGGTCCTTGAAGTTCTCAACGAGGACTCTGCCAATGTGGCATATGAGCTCACCTTCCTATGTGTCGGCATCGTGTGCGCAATTTACGTTCTCGGCGTTAAGAAGCAGCGGCTCGTGCCCAAAAGGGAAGTGCCCAAGTACACGGGTGCACTGTTTGAGACTGCTGGCCAGTTTGCGTATATCTACGCCTTGGCAGATTCTGCGCACGCAGCGCTTGCCGCGCCTATCATTTCGTCCTACTGTGTTGCCTCCGTCATCTGGAGCCGCATCTTCCTCAAGGAAAAGCTGTCAGTCAAGCATTATGCGTCTGTTTTCATAGTAGTAGTGGGTATAGTTATCATAGGAATACTTGATATTTAAAAGGAGAGCGCAATGGAGAAACCTGTTTATAAGCGTGTGCTGATAAAGATCAGCGGCGAGGCACTTGCCGGCGAGAAAAAGACCGGCTTTGACTTTGACTTTATTGCCGATGTCTGCAAGACCGTAAAAAGCTGCGTTGACATGGGCGTTGAGGTCGGCATAGTCGTCGGCGGCGGCAACTTCTGGCGCGGCGTTAAGGACGGCGCAGGCCATGTCGAGCGTGTCAGCGCTGACCGCATGGGTATGCTCGCAACGGCGATGAACTGCCTTGCGGTCGCCGATGTGTTCAAGCAGATAGGCGCAAAGGCAACCATCCAGACTGCCGTTGACATTCAGGGTGTCGGCGAAAGGTACAGCACAACGGAAGCCATAAAGCATCTTGAAAACGGCGAGGTCGTCATGTTCGGCTGCGGCACCGGCTGCCCGTTTTTCTCGACCGATACGGCCGCTGTCCTGCGCGCGGCGGAAATTGGCGCAGACGCGATACTCCTTGCAAAGAACATCGACGGCGTTTACAGCGCAGACCCAAGAGTGGACGCCAGCGCCGTCAAATACGACAGCATAAGCTATGACGATGTGCTCGCCCAGCACCTTGCCGTCATGGATACCACCGCGACCAGCCTTGCAATGGATAACGACATTCCCGTCATCGTCTTTGCACTGGCTCAGCCTGAAAACATAGTCCGTGTGCTTCGCGGCGAAAAGCTCGGCACACTGGTCACAAAATAAGATAAAACATATAGGAGGTAGCAACATGTCCGATTATATTGAATTTGAAAGCAAGATGAAGAAAACCGCAGAGGTACTTAAGACCCAGCTTGCATCCGTTCGTGCAGGCCGCGCAAACGCAGCGGTCCTCGATCAGATCACCGTCGATTATTACGGAGTGCCCACCCCCATCCAGCAGGTAGCTTCCGTTTCAGTTCCCGACCCCCGCTCTCTGCTGATCCAGCCTTGGGACGCATCCGTCCTCAAGGGCATCGAGAAGGCGATACTCTCCTCCGAGCTCGGCATCAATCCGCAGAACGACGGCAGAGCCATCCGCCTCGTGTTCCCGCAGCTTACCGAGGAGCGCCGTAAGGAGCTTGCAAAGCAGGTCAAGAAGTACGGCGAGGAAGCCAAGGTCGCAGTGCGCAACATTCGCCGTGACGCTATCGATAAGTTCAAAAAGCAGCAGAAGGCATCCGAGATAACCGAGGATGATTACAAGACCATCGAGAAGGATATTCAGAAGCTCACCGACGACTACATCAAGGAAGTCGAGGGCATAGCCGACAAGAAGGAAAAGGAACTTTTCGAGATCTGATATGGCAAACGATAAGACTAACAATGCGGCGGGGGAGCAGGCAAAATGCCTTCCCCGCCATATTGCCATCATATTGGATGGCAACGGCCGCTGGGCTAAAAAGCGCGGCATGCCCCGCAGCGCGGGGCACCTTGCCGGTGCGGAAAATTTCAGAAAGATCGCGACCTACTGTCAGCAGATCGGCATTGAATACCTGACGGTGTATGCATTCTCAACCGAGAACTGGAAGCGTCCCGAGGATGAGGTCGGCGGCATAATGAAGCTTTTGGACAAGTACCTGCACGAGGCTATCCGTGATATGGAGAAAAAGCACATTCGCATGAAGGTGTTCGGTGATACATCGAGACTGTCGCCAGAGCTTCAGGCGCTCGTTGCCAAGACCGATGAGATAACGCAGCATGTGCAGGGCTTTCAGGCAAACATTTGCCTTAACTACGGCGGCAGAGCCGAGATAGTGCGTGCAGCCGAGCTTTACGCAAAGGACGTTGCCGAGGGCAAGGTCGAGGGCGAGCTCACGGAGGAGAAGCTGTCAAAGTACATGTACTCGGCGGATATCCCCGACCCTGAGCTCATCATCAGACCCGGCGGCGAGTACAGGCTGTCAAACTTCCTTTTGTGGCAGTGCGCATACTCGGAGTTTTATTATACCGACACCCTGTGGCCGGATTTCACACCCGAGGAGCTCGACAAGGCCATTGCGGCGTACGGCAGCCGTGACCGCCGATTCGGAGGGGTAAAGACATGACAAAGGCAGTTTCAATTTTGGGCAGCACCGGCTCTATCGGCCGCCAGAGCATTGCGGCGGCAGAGCATCTCGGCCTGCCTGTTGCGGCGCTGACCGCAAACAGAAAAACGGATATGCTTGAGCAGCAGGCTCGCCGCTTGAAGCCCAAATTCGTTGCAGTTTTTGACGAAAAAGCGGCAGCCGAGCTTAAAATTTCGCTCGCCGACACCGATATCAGGGTCGGAAGCGGAATGGAAGGACTCATTGAGGCGGCAACGCTCGATGCTGCCGACTGCGTTGTGACCGCAGTGTCCGGCTCTGTCGGCTTAAAGCCCACGCTGGCGGCAATCGATGCCAAAAAGCGCATAGCCCTTGCAAACAAGGAAACGCTCGTGTGCGCAGGCGAGATAGTCATGCCCCGCGCGGCCGAGACGGGGGCGGAGATAGTGCCTGTCGACTCCGAGCATTCGGCCATTTTCCAGTGCCTCATGGGCAGGAAAAAGGGAGAGCTTAAGAAAATTTTGCTTACAGGCTCGGGCGGCCCGTTCAGAGGTAAAAGCCGAGCTGAGCTTGAGAATGTTACGCCCGAGCAGGCGGTAAAGCACCCCAATTGGAGCATGGGCGCAAAGATATCGGTCGACTCCGCGACGATGATGAACAAGGGACTTGAGTTTATCGAGGCCATGCATCTTTTCGGCGTAACGCCGGACGATATCCAGGTGGTTGTCCACCCGCAGAGCATCATTCATTCCATGGTCGAGCTCGTTGACGGCACGGTCATTGCCCAGCTCGGCGTGCCGGATATGGGGCTTCCCATCCAGCTTGCGATGACCTATCCCGAGCGGGTAGACTCGCCGTTTGAACGTCTTGACTTTGCCACCATGCGCGATCTTACCTTTGAGGCGCCGGACTTTGAGAAAACGCCCTGCTTAAAGCTCGCGATGGACTGCGCAAGAACGGGCGGCACGGCACCGTGCATCATGAGCGCGGCAAACGAGGTCGCAGTTTCGATGTTTTTAAATCATAAGCTCGGCTACAATCAGATTTACGACTGTGCTTTAGCGGCGGTCGAGAGCATAGACATAGTAAAAGACCCCGATCTTGAGACCATACTGGAGGCCGACAAGGCAGCCAGAGTATTTGTTACGGAGCATTTTTCCTGATGTATATTATTATCGCGATCATCATATTCGGCATACTTATCGCCATCCACGAGTTCGGCCACTTCACGGCTGCAAAGCTGTGCGGGGTCAAGGTCGAGGAGTTTGCGATAGGCATGGGTCCTGCGCTTTTTAAAAAGCAGAAGGGCGAGACGGTGTACGCTCTGCGTATCCTGCCCATAGGCGGCTTTTGCGCTATGGCGGGCGAGGACGAGGAGTCGGACGATCCCCGAGCCTTCACAAATCAGGGCTTTTGGAAGAAGTTTGTTATCCTGTGCGCGGGCTCGTTCATGAATCTTGTCCTCGGCATCGTGCTCATCCTCATCATGTACGCCGGTGCGCAGGCGTTCGTCACGCCGACCATTGACCATTTCATGGACGGCTGCCCTTACGAGGGCACGGATGCCATGCAGCCGGGCGACACCTTTTACAGCATCGACGGTCAGCGCATCTATCTTGTGAGCGATGTGTCGAGCTTTCTCATGCGCGGCGACGGCGTGTACGATATAGTCATGCTGCGTGACGGCGAGAAGGTCGAGCTAAAGGACTTTGCCCTCACGACCAAGACCTACGCCGAGTATGCAGACGAAGGGCCGAAATACGGCTTTGTTTTCGGCTACACCGAGGCCACCTTCGGGGCAAAGCTTGAGTACACATGGAACACGACGCTTGAGTTTTCGCGCCTTGTCTGGCTGGGGCTCGGTGACCTTATAAACGGCAAAGTCGGGCTCAAGGACATGTCAGGCCCGGTAGGCATCGTTGACATGATGAACGAGGTCGGTCAGCAGGCAGAAAGCGCCAAGGCTGCAGCCGATAATCTTCTGTACATTTCCGCATTCATCGCGATAAACCTTGCGATCATGAACATGCTGCCCATTCCGGCGCTCGACGGCGGAAGGGTGTTTCTCATGATAGTCACAGTGATAATTGAAGCCGTCAGCCGCAAAAAGCTCGACCCCAAGTACGAGGGCTATATCCACCTTGGCGGCATGGTGCTGCTGCTCGGGCTGATGGCGCTTGTCATGTACAACGATATTGCAAAGCTTATAACGGGGTAAGACATGGATAAAAGAAACGAAACGAAAAAGATCATTGTCGGCGGCGTGCCGGTCGGCGGAGATGCCGAGGTCACGGTGCAGTCGATGTGCAATACGAAAACGCACGATGTCGAGGCCACCGTTGCGCAGATAAAGCAGTTTAAGGCAGCCGGCTGCGATATCGTCCGCATCGCCATACCCGATATGGCGGCGGCCGAGGCGGTGTCCGCAATTAAGGAGCAGGTCGATATCCCGCTTGTCGCCGATATCCACTTTGACTACCGTCTTGCGCTCGAAGCGGCGGCTCGCGGCATCGATAAGATAAGAATTAACCCCGGCAACATCGGCGGTGACGATAAGGTCAAGGCTGTTGCCGAGGCGTGCAGAAAGCGCAATATCCCCATCCGCATCGGCGTAAATGCCGGAAGCCTTGAAAAGCGGCTTCTGGAAAAGTACGGCCACCCCACGCCGGAGGCCATGGTCGAAAGCGCGAGGGGACACATTGAGCTGCTAAACAGGTTTGATTTTGACGATATCTGCCTTTCGATGAAGGCATCCCGTGTGCCGCTCACGGTGGCGGCATACCGCCTTGCATCCGAGGAATTTAACTACCCCCTGCATCTTGGCGTGACCGAGACCGGCACGGCGTGGAACGGAACTATCCAGTCCGCCGTCGGCATAGGAACGCTCCTGTGCGAGGGCATAGGCAACACCATAAGAGTGTCGCTCACCGCCGACCCCGTCGAGGAGGTCAAGACCGGCATTGCGATACTCAAGGCCGCCGGACTGCGGCAGGGCATACGCCTCGTTTCATGCCCCACCTGCGGCAGAACGCAGATAGACCTCATCGGCCTTGCCCACGAGGTGGAAAAACGCATCGAGGGCATCGACCGCAACATAACCGTCGCCGTCATGGGCTGTGTCGTCAACGGCCCGGGCGAGGCGAGGGAGGCCGATTACGGCATCGCAGGCGGCAAGGACTGCGGCTTACTTATGCGGCACGGCGAGGTCCTGGGGACATACCCCTACGATGCGCTGTGCGACGCACTAATTGATCTGATCAAGAAAGACACCGAGGTTTAAGCGTGAGCGAACACACTTCATTACTTGAAATTTTTCCGGGGCTTGCGGGATTAAAAGCAAGCTGCGGCGGACTTGATAAGGCGTATGTGACCGATGTCGCCGTCAGCACGGCCGAGGGAAAAATGAGCATTGCCGCTCACTTTACCCGCCTGCCCGCACCGGCCGAGATAGATGCACTGTGCGGCAGGATAAGAGCCGACTACGGCCTTAGCTTTGTCGAACTCAAGCCCGATTACCCCAAGCCCAAGACTGAATACATCCCGCCGAAGAAAACAGCCTCCGGCGGCAAGGAGCCTGCGGCCGCAAAGCCGACAGGCGATATCCTCATGGGCAGGAGCATCAAAAAAGCGCCGATGCCCATGTCTGAGCTGACGCTCGATTCGGGCAATGTCGTCATTGAGGGCGATGTTTTTGATGTCACCAGCCGCAAGCTTCAAAAGCGCGACGGCGCGGTGCTGTGCTTTGACATGACCGACCTCACGGGCTCTATCCGTGTTTCGCGCTACCTGCGCTCGGAGGACGATCAGTCGATCATAAACAAAATAAATGTCGGCGACCACATCATCGTCTCCGGCGTTGTCAACTACAGCCGCTATGACGAGGACATGGTCATCGAGCCGAGGCATATCATGAAGGGCAAAAAGCACATCCGCCCCGACAATGCCGAGGAAAAGCGCGTTGAGCTTCATGTACATACTAGGTTTTCCGCCCTCGATGCGCTCACAGAGCC
Source organism: Oscillospiraceae bacterium (assembly GCA_963627445.1). Taxonomy (GTDB): domain Bacteria; phylum Bacillota; class Clostridia; order Oscillospirales; family Oscillospiraceae; genus F23-B02. The sequence continues at coordinate 17,458 of CAVGBM010000096.1, forward strand.
TGCCGAGATAGTCAAGCGCGCCGCCTACTGGGGGCACCCCGCCATCGCCGTCACCGACCACGGTGTCTGTCAGGCGTTCCCCGACATGTGGAAGGCCGGCAAAAAGCACGGCGTCAAGATAATTTACGGCGTTGAGTGCTACTTCGTCAACGATGTTGACGGCTCGCTCGCCGTGCACGGAGAAAGCGACCTGCCCATTGACACGGAGATGGTCGCCTTTGATATCGAGACCACCGGCCTGAACGCTGGCTCGGACAGGATGACCGAGATTGGCGCAGTCATATTTGCAGGCGGCGAGATAAAGGAAAGCTTCAACACTTTCGTCGACCCCGAGATGCACATCCCAGCCGAGATAACGCAGCTCACCGGCATCACCGACAATGATGTCAAGGGCGCACCCAGCGAGGCCGAGGCCATGCGCGCCTTCTTGGAATTTGCGGGCGACCGCCCCATAGTTGCGCATAATGCCGATTTTGATACCGGCTTCATGGCATCGGCGGCAGCTCGCAGCGGGCTTGAGTTTGAGCCTGTGTATCTTGACACGCTTGCGCTCTCGCACGCACTTTTGCCGGACTTAAAACGCCATAAGCTCGACATGGTGTCAAACAGGCTGAGCCTGCCGGATTTTAACCATCACAGAGCCTCTGACGATGCGCTCGTCGTTGCCCGCATAATGGGGCGTTTTCTCCCCATGCTCGCCGAGCAGGGCGCAAAAACGGTGAACGATATCCAAGCGGTCTACCGCAAGATAAAGCCCGCCGACCACAGTAAATCACGCCACATGATACTGCTTGTCAAAAACAAGGTCGGCCTTAAAAACCTGTACGAGCTTGTTTCGCAGTCGTATCTTAAGTATTTCCACAAGACCCCGACTGTGCCGAAGAGCCTGCTTGTTCAGCACAGGGAGGGCATCCTAGTCGGCTCTGCCTGCGGCATGGGCGAGCTTTACGGTGCGGTCATGCACGGCGCATCGGATGCCGAGCTGCGGCGCATCGCCTCGTTCTACGATTACCTTGAAATTCAGCCGATAGGCAACAACCACTTCCTCGTCGACAACGGCGTTGTCAGGGACGAGACGGTGCTTGAGGACTACAACCGCCGCATCTTGAAGATAGGCCGTGAGCTCAACAAGCCCGTCATCGCCGCAAGCGATGTGCATTTTCTCGACAAGGAGGACGAGCAGTACCGCAAGATATTGCAGGCGGCAAAGAAGTTCTCTGATGCCGACCGCGGCTGCCCGATATTCTTCCGCACGACCGATGAGATGCTCGCGGAGTTTAAGTACCTCGGCGACGATGTCGCAAAAGAGGTCGTCATCACGAACCCCAACGCCATCGCCGCCCAGGTCGACGATATAGAGCTGCTGCCCAAGGATCTGTTCCCGCCGAAGATCGAAAATTCGGCCGAGGATCTAAAGCGCCTTGTATACGACAAAATGCACTCCATATACGGCGATAACCCGCCGGAGCTCGTGCAAGAGCGCGTCGACACGGAGCTTAACACCATACTCGACCACAGCTACGATGTTATCTACATGAGCGCTCAGAAGCTCGTTCAAAACTCGCTCGAGCACGGCTACCTCGTCGGCAGCCGAGGCAGCGTCGGCTCGTCCATCGTTGCCTACATGTCCGGCATCACCGAGGTCAACTCCCTGCCGCCGCACTATGTCTGCCCCAAGTGCAGGCACTCGGAATTTATAACCGACGGCTCGTACGGCTGCGGTGCGGACATGCCGCCGAAAAATTGCCCCGACTGCGGCACGCTCATGCGGCAGGACGGCTTCGATATCCCGTTTGAGACCTTCCTCGGTTTCCCGGGAAATGAAAAGACCCCCGATATTGACCTCAACTTCTCCGGCGAATATCAGGCGCAGGCGCATAAATACACCGAGGAGCTTTTCGGCTCTGACCATGTTTTCCGTGCCGGCACGATAGGCACGCTGGCGGAAAAGACCGCCTACGGCTATGTAAAGAAGTATCTTGAGGAGCGTCAGCTCAAGGTCACAAAGGCCGAGGAAAACCGCCTTGCCAAGGGGCTTGTCGGCGTTAAGCGCACGACCGGTCAGCACCCCGGCGGCCTTGTCGTTATCCCGCAGGACATGGATGTCACCGATTTCTGCCCCGTGCAGCATCCGGCCGATGATCCCAAGAGCGATATAATCACCACACATTTTGAATATCACTGCATGGAGGCAAACCTCCTGAAGCTTGACGAGCTCGGCCACGATGACCCGACGATGATCCGCATGCTCGAGGATGCAACGGGCGTGAACGCAAAGGAAATTTTGCTGTCCGACCCCGACACCATGAAGATATTCACGACCCCCACCGTGCTGGGGCTTCCCGACGATGACCCCATCATCGGCAAGACCGGCAGCATCGGCATCCCCGAGTTCGGCACGGGCTTTACCCGTCAGATGCTCGTTGAGACGCAGCCCACGCAGTTTGATACGCTGGTGCGCCTTTCCGGCTTCTCGCACGGCACCGATGTTTGGGCGGGCAATATCCGTGACCTCATCGTCAATAACATCGCCACCGTTAACGAGACCGTCGGCTGCCGTGACGATATCATGCTCTACCTCATCCAAAAGGGCATGGAGCCGTCACTGGCGTTCAAGACCATGGAGGCCGTGCGTAAGGGCAAGGTCAAGAAAAGCGGCGAGTTCCCCGGCGATGCCGAGGAGCAGATGCACGCACTCGGCGTTCCCGAGTGGTACATTGAGTCCTGCCGCAAGATCGCCTACCTTTTCCCGAAGGCGCACGCCGTTGCGTATGTCATGATGGCGTTCCGCATCGCGTGGTTCAAGGTGCATGAGCCGCTGGCGTTTTACAGTGCGTATTTCTACCGCCGCAGTCAGAAGGACGGATTTGATGCCGAGATGATGACCGGCGGTGCGGATGCGGTAAGGCGCAAGATAAACGAGCTTAAGAAAAAGCCCGATGTCACCGCCAAGGAAGAGGATCTCATGACGACCCTCGAAGCGGTGTACGAGTTTAACATGCGCGGCTTTGAGTTTGCGCCCATCGACCTGTATAAGTCCGATGCGGTGAAGTTCGTCATCACCGATGACGGCAGACTTCTCCCACCGTTCGTTGCAATATCCGGCCTCGGCGAGGCTGCGGCACGCGATCTGCAAAACTGCACGAAAAACGGTCAGACCTACATCTCCATCGAGGAGGTCAGCGCTGCCTGTCCCAAGGTCAGCCAGGCGCATATCGAAGCACTCAAGCGCCTAGGCGCACTCGGCGAAATGCCCGAAAGCTCGCAGATAAACCTCTTTGAAGGTTTCTAAACGCAGAAAAACTCCACTGTTTTTTGAACAGTGGAGTTTTTGCTGTTTTGATCAATTATCCGTGCTGGCATATGTAGGCGATATTGCCGCTGTAGTACAGTGCGTAGTCGGCAAGGGGATCCATGCGGCTGTCGTTGTACCTCCAGCTGCCGTCGTACTGGCGCACGAGCATGACATAGTCCTCGTGAGCGCCGTCGTAAGCGTCGTACTTCGACGGCTCACCGCCTGCCCAGTTGTAGTAATCGACCGTCTCGCCGCTAGTCCATGTAAGCTCGCCCTCACTGTTGCGGTAGCAGCCTATCCAGACATATTTGACCGACGTGTCCTTGAGCATGTTGCACACATACTGGTAATCAGCCTCGTCTTTTATGGTCACAAGGTGGCCGCCCATCTCTCGGCACTTGGCCTCGGCGGTGTCCCAGCTGACATCCTCGACTAAAAGCTCAAGCGTCGGCGCTGCGGTGGGCGTGGGAGTCGGCTCTGGCGTGGGCTTCACGGTAGGCGTGACCTCGACAGTCGGCTCGGGCGTAGGTGTGGGCTCAGGCTTTGTCGTTATGCGCTCGGCAAGCGAGACGACCGCGTCCTTTGCACCGTTAAACAGCTTCACCGAAGTGTCGGGATTCTCGCCGATGACGGCGGAAACGCAGAGGATGATCGCGATTATGAGCAAAGTGCGGTCGCGCACCTTGCGTGAATGACGCATGTAGTCCGTGACCTTGACGTATTTATGCCGCTTCCTGCGCTTGGGCGGCTCCTCGGGAGCCTTCTCCTTCGGCTTCTCCGGCTCGGGAGCGGGCTTCGACTCGGGCTTCTTTTGAGGCTCGGGCTTTTTCGCCTCGATGACCGGCTCGGCAGTCTTAACGACCGTTGGCGGCAGCCTGTCTATCTTCGTCACCGGCTCCTCGCCGCAGTAGGCGCGCAGGACATTTAAAAGCTCCAGTGGGTCAGCGTATCTGTCCTCCTCGGCAAAGCACACGGCCTTCTCGGCGATGGCTGCAAGCTCCTTATCCTCGGGCTTCGGCAGAACGACCTTTTTGCCGTTCATTCTGGCACGCAGGGCGTTGGCTCTCACCTCGGGCGTGGGCTTGTAGTCGGCCATCGGGACAAACGGCACATTGCCGCAGTTGAGGCCGACAAAGAGGATAAGGCCGATAGAATAAACATCGGCGCTCTCGCTTTTCCTGCCGTTCCAGAAAACCTCGGGAGCCATGAACTCAAGCTCGTCCTTCGTCCAGCCGTCCTCACCGGCCTTGTCGGCAGGGCCGACCGTAACGCCGTCGGCGGAGAAATTTATATTGCCCGGACGGAAGCCGCCGCGAAAGCGGTTTTCGTCGCTCTGAGCCACGGCGATCTCGCACAGGCTCTTAACTAAGCGCAGCAGCTCGTCATGGGTAAGCTTACCCAGACCGCTGCCAAGGGCTTTTTCGGGGTCAAATACAGGGTTGTTAGCCATGTTTTTACCTCCAGCATTTGATGTTAACATAATACCACGATGTACAGGACAAGTCAAATGCGAATATCTCTTTTATTTTAAGGCAAGATGTGATATTATTTAAAGTCAGAATTGATTTTGGAGGTCAAGGATGAACGGACATGAGTGCTATATAATCGGCGCGGGCGATTTCTTCGGACTGCGCGAGATACCCGACGACAGCGACTATGTCATAGCCGCCGACGCAGGCTATGAATACTGCCGCAAAAACAACATTATCCCCGACCTCGTCCTCGGCGACTTTGACTCATTGGGCGCTGCGCCGAAGCATCCGAATGTGATGCAGCTTCCCGTTGAGAAGGACGACACCGACACGGTGTTCGCCATCAAAACGGGGCTTGAAAAGGGCTACCGCCACTTTTACATTTACGGCGGTCTCGGCGGCAAACGCAGCGACCACACGATAGCAAACCTGCAATCGCTTCTATACCTTGCAAACCGCAAGGCGCGCGGCTGGCTGTTCGGCGAAAACTGCGTGTGGACGGCGATAAAAAACAGCTCGATCAGCCTGAAAGGCGAGGGCAGCGTGGCAGTGTTCTGCTTTGACGGAGTTGCCCGCGGCGTGACGCTCAAGGGACTTAAATATGAACTGGAAAACGCCGAGGTGACCTCCGATTTCCCCATCGGCGTGTCAAACTCCATGGCGGCGGAGACGGCGACTGTTGAGGTAACGGACGGTGCGCTTCTCGTGATGTACGATATAGGTATAGGTGAAGAAAATTGATAAGATACGACGCAGGAAAATGTGATATAGCGGTCATCGGCGCAGGCCACGCAGGCATCGAAGCGGCGCTTGCGGCGGCTCGCCTGGGGCTTGACACGATATGCTTTACCGTGAACCTCGACAGTGTGGGCAACATGCCATGCAATCCCGCGATCGGCGGCACGGGCAAGGGTCACCTTGTGCGAGAGCTTGACGCTCTCGGCGGCGAGATGGCCAAGGCAGCCGATAGAGCCTGCATCCAGTACCGCATGCTCAATCGCGGCAAGGGCCCCGCCGTTCACTCGCTCAGGGCGCAGGCCGACCGCCGACGTTATCAGGAGATCATGAAGCTGACGATCGAGCGGCAGGAGAACCTGCGCACAAAGCAGGCCGAGATAGTCGAAATAGGCGTTGAAAACGGTAAAGTCTGCTCTGTCACGACGCACACGGGCGCGGTTTTCAAATGCCGTGCCGCGATAATCGCAAGCGGGACATACCTTGACGGCAGAACGATAGTCGGCGAGGTCATCCGCTCGTCGGGGCCTGACGGCCTTGCGGCTGCGACCTCGCTCACAAAGTGCCTTGTCGACATGGGATTAAACATCCGCCGATTTAAGACCGGCACGCCCCCGAGGGTCAACGCACGCAGTGTTGATTTTTCAAAGATGGAGCTTCAGGAGGGCGATCCCGAGCCCGAGGGCTTTTCGTTTGAGACCGCAACGCCGCCGGAGAACAAGGCGGTGTGTTATCTTACCTACACGAACGAAAAAACGCATAAAATTATCCTTGATAATATAGACCGCAGCCCGATATACTCCGGCGTTATCGAGGGCATCGGCCCGCGCTATTGCCCGAGCATCGAGACGAAGATAATGACCTTTAAGGACAAGCCCCGCCATCAGCTTTTCATCGAGCCGATGGGACTTAACACCGAGGAGCTTTACATACAAGGGCTTTCCTCGTCCCTGCCCGAGGAGGTGCAGCTTGAGCTGCTGCACACAATCGCGGGACTTGAGCATGCGGAGATGACCCGCTGCGCGTATGCCATCGAGTATGACTGCATTGACCCCACCGAGCTCTACCCGACACTGGAAACAAAGAAGGTCTCGGGACTATACGGCGCGGGGCAGTTTAACGGCTCGTCCGGCTATGAGGAGGCAGCAGCACAGGGCTTTGTCGCGGGTGTGAATGCAGCCCTCAAGCTCAAAGGCGAGGCACCCATGGTCTTAAAGCGCAGCGACGGCTATATCGGCACGCTCATTGACGATCTCGTCACCAAGGGCACGAACGAGCCGTACCGCATGATGACCTCACGCAGCGAGTATAGGCTCCTGCACCGTCAGGATAACGCCGACCTGCGTCTTTCGGGCATCGGCATGCGCATAGGTCTCGTGCCGCCCGAACGCTATCAGGCGGTGCTGGATAAATACGCCGCCGTTGAGCGCGAAGTAAAGCGCCTTGAGCGCACGCACATTGGACCGACAACGCAGCTTAATGAGCTGCTGGCCTCAAAAAACACCGCACCCGTTTCAAGCGGCGTGTCGCTGGCAGATCTTATACGCCGCCCGCAGCTTGATTATAAAATGCTTGCACCCTTTGACCCCGAGCGCCCCGAGCTTCCGCGCGCGGTGTGGTATCAGGCGGAGATAAGCTTAAAATACGAGGGCTATATAAAGCGCCAGCTCAAGCAGATCGAGGAATTTTCCAGAATGGAGGAGCGGGTGCTGCCCGAGGATATAAATTATGACGATGTCGCCGGACTCAGACTCGAGGCTCGCGAAAAGCTGAAAAAGATCAGACCCCACAGCTTCGGGCAGGCAAGCCGCATATCCGGCGTTTCGCCTGCGGATATCTCGGTGCTGATGGTATGGATGGAGGGCAGACGATGAGTAAGGTAGTATTAGGCTTTTCCGGCGGAGTGGATTCCGCCGTGTGCTCAAAGCTTTTAAAGGACGCAGGACACGAGGTGCACGGCCTGTATCTTGACAACGCAGGCGAGGCAGCAAGGCTCGACGCTGTGAAAACGGCGGAGTTTGTCGGCATCCCGCTCTATATAAAAGATGTGCATGCTGAGCTAGATAACGGCGTGTGCAAAAGCTTTACCGAGGCGTATCTCAACGGCGAAACGCCCAATCCGTGCATCATCTGCAACCCGACCTTGAAATTTAAATCGCTGCTCGAGTACGCAAACGAGATCGGCGCAGAGCACATCGCGACCGGCCACTATGCCCGCAGCGAAAACGGCGTGCTGTACAAGGGCATGCCCTCAAACGACCAGAGCTACATGCTCTGCCGCATAAAGCGCGAGCAGCTGGACAGGCTCATCCTGCCGCTCGGCAAATTTGAAAAGACCGCCACGCGCGCGCTCGCCGAGGACTTCAACCTGCCCGTTGCCAAGAAGCCGGACAGCATGGAGATATGCTTTGTGCCCGACAAGGACTACATCGGCTGGCTCAAGGCTCGCACCGAGCTTCCGCCTCCCGGGGATTTCGTTTTCCACGGAGAGGTCGTCGGCCGCCACGAGGGCATTTACCGATACACCGTCGGTCAGCGCAGACCCGGGCTCTTTGACGGCAGAAAGCTTTATATATCCAGGATAAATGCCGAGAAAAACGAGATAGAGCTTGCCCTTTGGGAGGAGCTTTTTAAGACCGAGGTCAATGCCCGCAACTTCAACTGGCTGTGCGACAAGCCTACCCAACCCGTGCGCGCGACCGTCAGAGTGCGCCACACGAAGTGGGAAAACCCGCCCTGCACGGCCTATGTCGAGGGCGACAATGTGCGCATTATCTGCGACGAGCCGGTCAGAGCACCGGCAAAAGGGCAGTCGGCCGTTTTGTATGACGGCGACCGTGTGCTCGGCGGCGGATTTATTTTTTGAAAAAAGGTCGAATTTTGTGTTGACTTGCGATACTTTTTGTGAGACAATCACTTTTAATCAACTTTAGGGAGGAACAGCATGGCTATTTATTTTAACGAACCGTCCAGAACATTCAGTGAGTATCTTCTTATCCCCGGCTACACCGGCGAGGATTGCATTCCGGCAAACGTCAGTCTAAAAACGCCTTTGGTCAAGTTTAAAAAGGGCGAGGAGTCGGCCATCACGCTGAACGTCCCCTTTGCGTCTGCTATCATGCAGTCTGTCTCCAACGACACCATGGCTATCGCACTGGCCAAGGAAGGCGGCATTTCCTTCATCTACGGCTCGCAGTCTGTTGAGGACGAGGCGGCAATGGTCGCAAGAGTTAAAAATTATAAGGCAGGCTTTGTTACCTCCGCATCGAATGTTATGCCCGACCAGACGCTGGCGGACATTCTCGACCTTAAAGAGCGCAACGGCTTTTCCACAGTCGCCGTCACCGAGGACGGCACGGCAAACGGCAAGCTTTTAGGCATCGTATCCAGCCGTGACTACCGCGTCAGCCGCATGGACGTGACGACCAAGGTCAGCCAGTTCATGACCCCGCTTGCCAAGCTCGTCACCGCTCCCAAGGACACCTCCCTGAAGGAAGCAAATGATATCATTTGGGATCACAAGCTCAACTCCCTGCCCATCATCGACGATGAGGGCAAGCTCATGTACTTCGTTTTCCGCAAGGACTACTCCGAGCACAAGGCAAATCCCAACGAGATACTTGACAGCCAGAAGCGCTACATAGTCGGTGCAGGTATAAACAGCCGCGATTACGAGACCCGCGTTCCCGCGCTCGTCGAGGCAGGCGCAGATGTTTTGTGCATCGACTCGTCCGAGGGCTACTCCTGCTGGCAGAAAAAGACCATCGATTTTATCAGGCAGCGCTACGGCGACAGCGTCAAGGTCGGCGCAGGCAATGTCGTTGACAGAGACGGCTTCCTGTTCCTCGCCGAGGCAGGCGCAGACTTTGTCAAGGTCGGCATCGGCGGCGGCTCTATCTGCATCACCCGTGAGACCAAGGGCATCGGCAGAGGTCAGGCCAGCGCACTCATCGAGGTCGCAGCCGCAAGAGACGAATACTACGAAAAGACCGGCATTTACGTCCCCGTTTGCTCCGACGGCGGCCTTGTCCACGATTACCACATGACGCTGGCTCTTGCAATGGGCGCGGACTTCCTCATGATGGGCCGCTACTTTGCCCGCTTTGACGAAAGCCCCACGGCAAAGCTCGTCGTAAACGGCAGCTATGTCAAGGAGTATTGGGGCGAGGGCTCGAACCGTGCCCGCAACTGGCAGAGATACGATCTCGGCGGCCAGTCGAAGCTCAGCTTCGAGGAGGGCGTTGACTCCTATGTCACCTATGCAGGCCCGCTGCACGATAACCTTGAAAAGAGCGTTTACAAAATTAAGTCCACTATGTGTAACTGCGGTGTGACGAACCTTGCTGACTTAAAGCGCGACGCGAAGCTCACGCTCGTGTCGTCGGTAAGCATCGTCGAGGGCGGCAGCCACGATGTCATCCTCAAGAGCTCGCACTCGAACACCTAAGTTTTTAAAAGCTCCACTCACGCGAGTGGAGCTTTTCGATATTTAATTCACATTATTTTCGTAGGAATTGTTGACAAACCCGGCGAAATAGCGTATTATGATGACAGGGAAAACCCCAGTTAAATAATAGGAATTAACTAAGGAGCGATGACGATGAAGAATATGTCCGCTAAGTGTATCTGTTGCAGCATCTGTACCTGTCGATGTTGCTGTCGTCGCATGCCTTGATTCAGAAGTATACCTTCTATTGGTGCGACGGCTTTAGGCCGTCTTTTTTTATTGCTGTTATTTAATTTGAAAGGATATTGAAATGAAGATATATAAGTCAATGGAAGACCTCATCGGCGCAACGCCGCTGGTAGAGCTCAGAAACATCGAGCAGGAAGAAAACCTCGCAGCAAGGCTGCTTGTCAAGATAGAAAAGGGTAACCCCGCAGGCTCAGTTAAGGACAGAGTTGCAAAGACGATGCTCGACGATGCCGAGGCAAAGGGTAAGCTTACAAAGGGCGGCACGGTCATCGAGCCGACAAGCGGCAACACCGGCATCGGCATTGCGGCTATCGGTGCAGCCAGAGGCTACCGTGTCATCATCGTCATGCCCGACACCATGTCCGTCGAGCGCAGACTGCTCATGACTGCCTACGGTGCAGAGCTCGTGCTCACTGACGGCAAGCTCGGCATGAAGGGCGCGGTCGATAAGGCCCAGGAGCTTCACGCCCAGATACCCGGCAGCATCATTGCCGGTCAGTTTGAAAATCCCGCAAACCCCGCAGCGCACCGCACCTACACAGGCCCCGAGATATGGGAGGACACCGACGGTAAGGTCGATGTGTTCATCGCAGGCGTGGGCACCGGCGGCACGGTCAGCGGTGTCGGCGAATATCTCAAGAGCCGCAATAAGGATATAAAGATCGTGGCCGTTGAGCCTGCAAGCTCCCCGCTGCTTTCCGAGGGCAAGGCGGGCTCGCACAAAATTCAGGGCATCGGCGCAAACTTCGTTCCCGAGAACTTCAATCGCGCGGTCGTGGACGAGATAGTCACCGTAACAGACGAGGACGCATTTGCAGCCGGCCGCAAGATCGCCCGCAGGGAGGGCCTGCTTGTCGGTATTAGCTCGGGTGCTGCTCTGCACGCCGCCATAGAGCTTGCAAAGCGCCGCGAAAACTACGGCAAGACCATCGTCGCCCTGCTGCCGGACACCGGCGAAAGATACCTCAGCTCAGCAATGTTCAAGGAGAACTGATAATATGTTCCGTGATCTATTTGAAACCGTAAACGCGTATCTGGCAAGGGACCCCGCCGCCCGTGGCCCGCTGGAGGTTTTGCTCCTTTACCCCGGTGTCAAGGCGGTAAGCTACCACCGCAAGGCGCATTGGTGCTATGAGCACGACCTTAAGCTGCTGGCAAGGGCAATATCGCAGATAAGCCGCCACCGCACCGGCATTGAGATACACCCCGGCGCAAAGATAGGCAAGCGCCTCGTTATCGACCACGGTATGGGCATCGTCATCGGCGAGACCGCCGAAATTGGCGACGATTGCCTCATCTACCACGGCGTGACCCTCGGCGGCACCGGCAAGGACAGCGGCAAGCGCCACCCGACGATAGGCAACAATGTGCTCATCGGCACCGGCGCAAAGGTGCTCGGCCCCTTTAAGGTCGGCGATAACAGCCGAATCGCGGCAAACTCCGTAGTTTTGAGCGAGATACCCCCCGACAGCACCGCAGTTGGCGTTCCGGCAAGGGTAGTCAGAAGAGCCGGTGTCAAGGTCGATTACGCAAGCGAGGTCGATCAGGTCAATGTCGCAGACCCTGTTGCCGAGGAGCTCGCAGCCATCCGCCGTGCGCTGTGCGATATCAACACAAAGCTTCAGACCATGGAAAAATGAAAAATACGCCCCATCAGACGATGGGGCGTTGATTTTTATTCAGTCCTCAGTGCAACAACGGGGTCTTTGTTAGCTGCGACCTTGGAGGGGATAAGTCCTGCGATGACGGTAAGTCCCATGCTTATGAGCACGAGGATAACGGCGGCTGACGCAGGCAGCACGGCGTTGATGGAATAGATGCCCGTCAGGCTGTGGACTATGGCGTTTATCGGGACGCACAGCAAAATGGTGACCATAATGCCGATGATGCCCGCACCGAAGCCGACGATAATGGTCTCGGCGTTGAACACGCGGGAGATATCGCGCTTGGATGCGCCGATGGCTCGCAGTATGCCGATCTCCTTCGTGCGCTCAAGCACGCTGATATAGGTTATGATGCCGATCATGATGCTCGAAACGACAAGGCTGATGGCCACAAATGCGATGAGGACATAGGAAATGACATCGATTATGGTCGTAACCGAACTCATGATGAGCCCCACATAGTCGGTGTAGTTTATCTTGTCGTCCTTCTCAACACCGTCGTTGTAGTCCTCGATTATCTGCGTGACTGCGTCCTTGTCGGCGAAGGTGGAGACATAGATGTTAACTGCGGAGGGCGAGTCGAGGTCAACATAGCCGAGCTTGCGCAGGTTCTGCTCATAGGTAGAATCCGAGAAGGTCTCGGGCATGAAGTTTTCGTAAATGAGCTTGTAGCCCTCGGCGGTGAAGTAGCACTCGTCAAACGCTTCGGCAAGCGCCTTGGTCGAGAGCTTGCTCATGTTGCTCTTGACCTCTTCGGCGTACCTTTTGGATATCTGCTCCGACATCATCTCGCGCATGTACGCAAACAGCGTCTCATCGTCCATCGAGGCGAGCATTTCCTTATACTCGGGGTAGTTTTCAACGACCTTGGCCTCAATGTCCTTGCGGCTTACATTCTTAAGCTGCTCGTCAATGGTCGAGTCGATGTACTTCTGCGGGGCGACCGACATGTACGACACATAGATATCGGCCTTTTTGGCCTGGCTGAGATCCTTGCAGTAATCGGTGACTGCCTTTTTGATCTCGTCATCGGTGAGCGCTTCGTTGCTCTGCTTAAACGGCAGACCCGTGAACACATCGGTGGTCTCATCCTCAAGCTGCTTCTTGACAAAATCCTTGGCCTGAGTTTCCTCAACGACCTTCTGCGTAAGTGCATTCGTGTAGCCGATCGCGCCGGTCATCATGCCGGACACAGCGTCGTCGCTCTGGCGCACAACGCCGACTATCTTAAGCTCGAGAGCGTTGTTATAAAGCGTCTTGAGACCGAGCTCATCGGTGCTTATATCCTTATACTGCTTGGTCACGGGGTCGAGCTGATAGCAGTCGGCAGGGAGAATGAGGCGGAAAGACTGCTTGCAGATATCGGCATAGCTCCAGCTTTCGACCTTCGCCTGCTCGGGCTGCTTGCCGGTCATGTACTGCGTCATCGCGCTCATCATTTCGTTTGCCGACTTAAGGCCGAGCGCATACAGCACAAGGTCGGAGACCTCGTTGTTCTCGTCGACTATCAGTACCGCCTCATCGTAGTTTTTCGGCCACGAGCCGTAGAGCACATCGTACTGCTGCTTGAGAAGCGGGCTAATAAGCTCGTCGCCCTCGCCGGGCAGCATCTCCTGCCACACGACGAAGCTGCTCTGCGTTGAGCTCATGCCGGAAGAACTCATCATGCCGTTCATGGACGAGCTCACGGAGGCTTCGGCCTCCTCGCCGATGACGGCGCTGCGCATCTTGCTCATGAGGGTCATGACGTCCGACTGAACTATCTTGCCGTCGCTGTCCTTGGTGTACAGATTCATCGGAAGGTTGTAGCTGTACTGGATGTTCGAAACATGCTGATGCAGCGGCGTATCACTGCTCATCTGCTCGTCAAGGTATTCCTTGAACGCTGTCAGGTTGTTCCTCTGCACTTCGGCCGAGGACATGGCGTTCATCATGTCATACATGATAGTGTTTGAGTAGACCGCATCATTGCCGTGCGCGTTCTCGCCGTCGGCGTTGTTAAGTCCCATCATCGTGGTCATGAGCTCGGTCATGTCGACAGACTCAGCCATGATAGACAGCGGGTACGATGACAGCGTGTCCTCCTGCACCTTGTCGATGTAGTTGTTCACGCCCGTGGATATCGACAGTATCAGCGCAATGCCGATGATGCCGATGCTGCCTGCAAACGAGGTGAGTATCGTGCGCCCCTTTTTGGTCATGAGGTTATTGAGCGACAGCGAAAGGGCGGTGATGTAGCTCATCGCGGTCATCTTCTTCGCCGGAGCGGACTGTGCCGTGACCTCGGTATCATACGGCTGCGAGTCGTCGGTGATAAGGCCGTCCTTGAGCCGGATTATGCGGGAGGCGTAGCTTTCGGCAAGGTCGGGGTTGTGCGTGACCATGATGATGAGCTTATCCTTGGATATCTCCTTGAGTATCTCCATTATCTGCACGCTCGTGTCCGAGTCGAGCGCACCCGTCGGCTCGTCGGCGAGCAGAATGTCGGGGTCGTTGACAAGCGCTCGTGCGATGGCAACTCGCTGCATCTGGCCGCCGGACATCTGGTTAGGCTTCTTCGTGAGCTGATCGCCCAAGCCTACCTGCTCAAGTGCATGCACCGCCCGCTCGCGGCGCTCGGCCTTCGAAACGCCCGAGAGCGTCAGCGCAAGCTCGACATTCGACAGCACCGTCTGGTGCGGAATGAGGTTGTACGACTGAAAGACAAAGCCGATGGAGTGGTTGCGGTAGCTGTCCCAGTCGGGGTCCTTGTAGTCCTTGGTGGAGCGGCCGTTTATGATGAGGTCGCCGCTGGTGTAGGTGTCAAGACCGCCGATAATGTTAAGCAGAGTGGTCTTGCCGCAGCCGGAGTGACCCAAAATGGCGACGAATTCGCTTTCACGAAACTCAAGGTCGATGCCCTTGAGCGCATGAACGGTCTCCTCCCCGACGGCGTAATCCTTGGTAATGCCCTTAAGCTTCAGCATGTGGTATTCCGTCCTCAGATAAAAAGTATAATAAAATATTATCTTCCATGATGGGCGCAAAGTCAATAGAGTTCGCAGAAAGTTAACAAGCTGAGATTGACAATTTGTGAATGATGGGTTAAAATCATAAGGCAATATGCCTCCGTAGCTCACCAGGATAGAGCGTGCGCCTCCTAAGAATATGTTGCAACGCTCGCTTTTGAGCGAAAAGCGAATGTTGTCCGGTTCAGACAACCACAAAATTTCATAAATGTCTCCGTACCTCAGCAGGATAGAGGGTCCGCCTCCTAAGCGGAACGCCCCCGGTTCGAATCCGGGC
>CAVGBM010000097.1:0-17229 GCA_963627445.1 Oscillospiraceae bacterium
ATGTGGCGCTCGGCCTTGTTGATATCAAGCAGCTCCCGCACCTGATGATACAGTGCGGGGTTAACTGTTTTCAGTCTCTCTGTGAGATCCTTGTGTACGGTGCTTTTGGAGATCCCGAACTGCTTTGCCGCTGCGCGGACGGTAGCCTTGTTTTCAATAATGTACACCGCCAGATCGCAGGCGCGTTCCTCGATATTTGTATGCACATACACCACTCCCCTTGGCTCACATACTCAATGTATATGTACCAAGGGGAGCAGATATGAAAGTGTCAGTTACCGCACTCGATGGAGATGCTGGTGAACAGGTCGAGGATATCCTCGACTTTGGTGTTTTTCTTTTTCTCGCCGTCGACATCGAGTACGATGTGTCCCTTGTCCATCATGACGAGCCTTGAGCCGTACTCAACGGCGTAGCGCAGGTTGTGCGTTACCATGATCGCGGTGAGCTTTTTCTCGCGCACTATCTTATCGGTAAGCTCCATGATGATATCGGCCGTGTGCGGGTCGAGAGCCGCCGTGTGCTCATCAAGGATGAGAAAGCCGAGCGGGGTCATCGTCGCCATAAGCAGTGCGACCGCCTGACGCTGGCCGCCGGACAGAGAGCCCATCTTGACATTGAGCTTATCCTCAAGTCCGAGGCCGAGAGCGGAGAGCATCGCCTTATAATCGTCTATGCGCTTTTTGGAAACGCCCATCCCGAGCCCAAAGTGCTTGCCCTTGTTATCGGCAAGTGAGAGGTTTTCCAAAATGGTCATGTTCGGGCAGGTACCCATGGAGGGGTTCTGGTAAACGCGGCCTATTTTTTTATATCGCACAAAATCCTTCTGCTTGTTGATGCTCTCGCCGCCGATGAGGCAGTCGCCGCTGTCAATGGGGATGGAGCCGCAGATGATATTGAGCATCGAGGTCTTGCCGCTGCCGTTGCTGCCGACGACGGAGACAAACTCGCCGTCCTTGACGGAAAGCTCAAAGTCCTTAAACAGGCACATTTCGGTGACCGTGCCGGGATTATAGGTTTTCGAGATGTTTTTAAGCTCAAGCACTTTGCGTCACCTTGCCTTTCATGCCGCCGAGCACCAGAATGATGAGGAACAGTACGGCGGTAACGAGCTTCAGAAGGTTTGCAGGCAGACCGGCGATGATGGCGATCTGGATGCAGGCTTTATAAAGAATGCTGCCTATGACAACGGCGGTGGTGCCCTTAACAAAGTCGAGCTTCCTAAACAGCGTCGTGCCGATAATGACCGTTGCAAGGCCGAACACCATCTGGCCAGTGCCCATGGTGGCCGAGAAGCTGCGCTGCTCCTGGCAAACTATTGCACCGGCAAGCGCAACGAGGGCGTTTGCAAGCACAAGGCCGAGTATCTTCACGCGCCCGTTATCCTTTGCAAGGCTCGTGACGAGGGCGGAGTTATCGCCGACGGCGCGCAGCAGCATGCCGCTCTTGGTGTTGAGGTACGCGTCAAGCAGAAGCTTGAAGATAAGCGCGAGGATAAACGCAACGATGAGCTTGCGGTACATAAGAGGCACCGAGCCGAACAGCAGCATCGTGGGTGGGGCTGTGAAGATGGTGTCGATGCCGCGCTCGACCGAGAGGTTCGAGCCGCCGATCTGCAGGTTTATCGAGAACAGAGCGGTCATCGTGATGATGCCTGCAAGCAGATCCCTTACCTTGAGGCGGACATGGATAAGTCCCGTCGCAAGACCGGCCAGCGCACCGGCTGCCATTGCAATGAGCAGCGTCAAGTACGGGTCAAAGCCCTTTACCAGCAGTACCGCCGTCACCGCAGCGCCGAGCGGGAACGAGCCGTCGACCGTGAGGTCGGGAAAGTCGAGTATTTTATATGTAATGTATATGCCGTATGACAGCAGGGCATATATTAAGCCCTGCGTCACCGTGCCGATTATCATATCAAGCATTTTTCAAAAACTCCGAAATCAGTTTGCCTCGATTGCAACATCCGCGATGGAGGAGGGGAGAGTCAGACCCATTTCCTTGATCGCATTGGAATTTACATAGTAGGAAAAGTCGGTAACGGACTTGTAGGGCATGGAGTCTGCGGTAGCCTCGCCCTTGAGGATCTTTGCGGCCATCTCGCCGGTCATCTTGCCGAGCTCGACATAGTCGATGCCTGCGGAAGCAACGCAGCCGAGCTTTACCTGCTCGATCTCGCTGCCGTATACGGGAATCTTTGCAGCGTTAGTCTTTTCAAGAACGGAGGAGAGAACGCCGACGACATTGTTGTCGGTGAGGTTATTAAGGCAGTCTACTTTCTTGCTGATGAGGGTGTCAACAGCCTGAGTTACCTCAGCGCCTGCGGTAACGCCGATAGCCTCGATGGTGAAGCCGTAGTCGGGAGCCTTCTCTTTGTACTCTGCGATGGTGGAAACGGAGTTTGCTTCGCTGGTGGTGTAGACAATGCCGATGGTCTTGGCGTCCGGCTGCATAGCGCGGATGAGTTCAAGCTGAGCGTCAACGGGCAGCTTGTCGGAGGTGCCGGTGATGTTGCCGCCGGTGAGCTTAGCCTGTTCGGGATCGCTTATTGCGGTGTAGATAACGGGAATATCCTTCTCCTCGGCGGCTGCGTAGCAGGCAACTGCGGAGGGGGTCGCGATAGCGCACATGAGAGCAACATCATTAGCTGCGAAGCTCTGGGCTATCTGACTGTCGATGTTGTCATCGAAGCTTGCGTTCTGGTAGTCGATGACGAAGTCGGTACCCTCAACGAGGCCTGCGTCCTTGAGACCCTGGATAAAGCCCTCGCGGCAATTATCAAGCGAGCCGTGCTCGCCGTACTGGCAGATACCGATTACGGGAACGGACGAGTCCTTAGCGCCGCATGCGCAGACGGAAAGGCAAAGAACAACAGCAAGAATTATAGCAACAAACTTTTTCATGATAAAATCTCCTTAATTTCTGTTAAATGGTTTAGTGTGTCATGTCGAAAGTGTGTCGGACACGCCATCGTCTTTTCAGTATAAACATTGCATCCTCCAAAAAACAAAAAGTCCCATACTTCCAAAGAAGTATGGGACAGAATAAACAAATTCTGCGGTGCCACCCAAATTGATGAAAACTCATCCGCTTAACCTGCACTACCATGCAGCTCGTGACTGTAACGGGCACGCCCCGTCAACTACTACTAACGGATCTCTCCGCTTTCGGTTGCCCTCATAAGTCCATTCAGCGTTTCTTTCACTGCCGTACTCCCAGCACCAACGGCTCTCTGTGAGCTTCCGAAAAGCTTACTACTCTTAATCATCGGTTTCGATGGACGCAGTATAGCACTTTAAAACGCTGTTGTCAACACCAAAATTTAATTTTATGCACAAAAAGTTTTCCGCGAATATGTACACTATGACGGTATTTTGCGTCAAAACCGAAAAAACTTGAAGTCAGCAGGTAAAAAATATATAATAACTTTGTATTGAATTTAACACACACCGGAGGAGGAATATCATGAAGAAAAGGCTGTTAAGTCTGGCACTGGCACTTGTGATGGTGTTCTCGCTTTTGCCGATAAACGCATTTGCGCTCGGAAACACCACGATACTCAGCCAGCCGACCGGCGTCACGGTCCAGGCGGGCGGGACTGCCGAATTTTCAATTGTGGCGAAAAACAGCGAAGCTACCGCACCGCTCCAGTACATTTGGTACGACAACAGCAAAGTCAACGATGAAAAGCTTTTGTATACCAAGACCATTGACGAGTTTCTTGCTCTGTTTGACGGGGCAACGCTTGGAACCGGTAGTTATCTGACCATTACTAATGTTCAACAGACTATGGATATCCGCTGCGTCGTTTACTGGAAGGGAACATTCCTTGGAAGAACTGTCGCAAAGGATGTTGAAAAGAGCAATGTCGTAACGCTCACCGTGAAGGCGGCGTGTGCAAGCCATGTGCTGGGACAGAACTTAGTCGAAGTTCCCGCCGTTGAGCCCACCTGCGCACACGAGGGCAATATCAGATACTATAAGTGCAATGTCTGCGGCTATTGCTACACCGATGCCAACGGCGTCAATGTCACCACCGAGGATGCCTGCAAGCTCGCAAAGCTCACGACCCACAAAATGCCGCTTACCTATCATGAGGCAACTGCCGGTACCTGCGGCACAAGAAGCATGGCCGAGTACTGGTCGTGCGACGAGTGCGATGCGGTCTTTAAAGACGAGGCAGGCACTCTGCCCACCACACTCATAAACCTCGGTCTTGAGGGCAAGATAGATGCAAACAATCACCCTGCCGACAAGGTGACGCATAAGGAATACACCGATGCCACCTGCTCTAAGAAGGGCAATTTTGAATACTGGTACTGCGATGAGTGCAATACATATTTTAAGGACGCAGACCTCAAAACGCAGTACGCAAAGAAAAGCGATACCGAGATCGCAAAGGATGAAAGCAAGCATCCCGAGCTTACAGAGCACGCATACACCGCCGCCACCTGTACCAAGGACGGCAATCTGCCGTACTATGAGTGCACCGCCTGCGGCAAGTACTACGCCGACGCCGACGGCAATGTCGAGTACAGCAAGAAGAGCGATGTGACCATCAAGTCCGACGGCCATAAGTTCGCTTGGGTAGAGTTCACCGTTGAGGGTACGGCTTATCATGCGCAGGATTGTGCTAACTGCGGCACGAGACAGTCCGTCGGCACGCACTCCGGCGGCACGGCAAACTGCCAGTCTCCGGCTGTCTGCACCACCTGCAGCTTTAAGTACGGTGAAAAAGACCCCAATAATCATCTGCTTAAAGAGACCCGTAACGCAGTTGAAGCCACCGTCAACAGCGAAGGCTACAGCGGCGATATCTACTGCAAAGACTGCGATGTGCTCATCGAAAAAGGCCACACTACCGACAAGCTGTGCAAGCACACCGACTCCAGCTACAATGTCGTTACCCATCACGATGCCGTCGAGGCAACCTGCGTTGACGCTGCCGACAAGCATCAGGGCAATATCGAGTACTGGGAATGCAGCGAATGCAGCAGGTGCTGGACCGACAGCGAGCTTACAAAGGAAGTCACAAAGGAAGATATAGTCCTTGCATATCAGCAGCACTATGTAAAGAATATTGTTGGCAACAACGCTGCCAATACCGCTCTTCAGCAGTGGGGCAGCAACGACAACGCCCACTGGAAGGAATGCAAATTCTGCCAGCACAAATATATTGACACCGTTTCAAATCATACCATCGTCGAAAAAACTCATACATGCCACTCCGGCGATGTATGCATTTTCTGCGGCTATGACGACTGCCAGTACGACCCGTATAACCACGACGGCGGCACCGAGATAAGAGACGACACCGAGCCCACCGACTCGAAGGCCGGCTACACCGGCGATACCTACTGCCTCGGCTGCGGCGAAAAGATCGCCTCCGGCCATGAGTATTACAGCCCCTGCTCCGGCGGCTGCAAGGATCTTAAGAAGATAGAGGGCACGCCCGCCACCTGCACCGAGGACGGCACAAAGACCTATTATGAGTGTACAGTCTGCCATAACTATTACATGGACGAGAATGCCACCGCCGCCGCGACCGATGAAAGCATCGTCGACAAGTCCACGGGACATGACCTGCACCCGACGCTCAATGTTCTGAGCGATGTCACTGTTGATTCGCTGAAGGAAATCCTCGGCAGCGTAAACTATCGCGAGATAGGAAAAAAGATCCTCGAGAACAAAGAAACGCCCAATGTCGAAAATATCCTTAAGTATATCCACATTAAAGACATTGACCATTGCAGCGACGACGAGTATCACTGGCTCGGCTGCCAGCGCTGCGGCAAGACGCTTGCCGACATCAAACCCGATCTCGAGAACAAGGGCATCGTTATAAGCCAGACATGGTATGATATAAGCGCAAAGCAGGCTCATTCCGGCGGCACTGCCACCTGCAAGCAGAAGGCAGTCTGCACCGAATGCGGCGACGCTTACGGTTCTCTGACTGACCACAAATACAACGAAGACAATGTCTGCACCGTCTGCGGAAACACCCTTCCCGCATGCGCAGCACCCACCCTTACCATCAGCACCAGCAACGGCGTTGTTCTTTCATGGAATGCCGTGGATGGCGCGGCCGGCTATCAGGTCTACCGCTCCACCGGCAGCAACACCGAGCCTGACAAGATCGCCACCGTCACCGGCACGACCTATAAAGACACCTCCGCAGTCGTCGGAACGAAATATTACTACAAGGTAAGAGCCATCGGAACCAACGGCAGCTACGGTAAGTTCAGCTATAAAAAAGCCGCAAAGGCAAAGTGCGCGGCCCCTGTCGTGACCGCAGGCAACAACGCATCCACCGGCAAGGTAACGCTCAAGTGGAAGGCCGTCAAGGGCGCCTCCAAGTATGAGATATACCGTGCGACCAGCAAGACCGGCACCTATACCAAGCTCTATACGACCACCGGCACGAGCTTTACCAACACATCTGCAAATCCCGGTTATTCCTACTACTACAAGGTCAGGGCGATCGACAAAAACGGCAACACGAGTGACTATAGCAAGATAGTCGGCCGCACCTGCGACTGCGCAGCACCCGTCGTTAAGGTCACGAATGTGGCATCCACCGGCAAGATAAAGCTCACATGGGACGATGTCACCGGCGCAGCCAAGTACGAGGTCTACCGCGCGACCAGCAAAACCGGCGACTACACCAAGATATAC
Organism: Oscillospiraceae bacterium; assembly: GCA_963627445.1. Lineage (GTDB taxonomy): Bacteria > Bacillota > Clostridia > Oscillospirales > Oscillospiraceae > F23-B02. The sequence goes on from CAVGBM010000097.1 coordinate 6,673, forward strand.
ACTACCACCGGCACGAGCCTGACCAATACCTCGGTCACCCCGGGCAAGACCTACTACTATAAGGTCAAGGCGATATCTGCGAGGACCGGCAACGCAGACTCCGCGTTCAGCGCTGTTGTTTACCGCACCTGCGACTGCGCAAGGCCGAATGTCAAGATCACGCTTTCAAACGGCCACCCCAAGCTCACATGGGCAGCTGTCACCGGCGCTGATAAGTATATCGTCTACCGCGCTACCGGCAAAAACGGCACATATACGAAGATGACCACGACCACCGGCAAAAATTATATCAATTCCAACGCCAAGTCGGGTACAACTTATTACTATAAGGTAGTCGCCGTTTCAAACCTGAGCACCGGCGCAAACTCCGCCTACTCAAGCATCGTATCGATCAAGGCAAAATAATTTAAGCAAAAAGGGAGCTTGTAGCTCCCTTTTTCGTTTATTTACTATATTTACTTGCAAAACCTGTTCAGTAATGATAGAATGTAGCGAATCTAAAAGGTTAAGGAGCTTTAACGAATGAAAAACGATTCAATGAATCTTTCCAAGAACGAAATGATGATGGTCATGCATGACCAGGAGCAGGAGATAGAAAGACTTAAGGCCAAGGTCAGCGAGCTTCAGGCCACCATTGACAATTACGAGATAAAGGTCGAGGAAGCAGGCACGCTTGCTGAGGCTTCGGCGCAGGTAAACAATCTTTTTGAGGCCGCTCAGGCCACGGTCGAGACCTATATCGAAAACATAAAAAAGCGCGCCGAGAAGTCCGAGGAGATACTGGCCAATGTCCAGAAGCAGGCCGATGGCATCATCAGCGAGGCCGAGGCAGTCGCTCAGAAGCGCCTTGCCGCTGCCGATGTTGAGATTGACGAGAAGTGGGCAGTTATCGAGAGCCGCCTGCTCGTTTTGTACGAGTCCCACAAGGGCCTTAAGGAGCTTGTCGAGTCCGGCATCTTCACCATCCCCGGCAAGGAGTAAGAAAAAAGCCTCCCCGCTTGCCGAAAAAGCAATATTGTCGTCATTTTGAACCGCCGAGTTTAGACCCTCGGCGGTTTTTCTTTATACAAAATTAATGACTTGTCGTCAACATGCACAAAAAATATCTAAAAGACTATACAAATTAGAGAAAATGCATAAACTGATTGAATTAAAATGGCGGCAATGGTAAAATATTAACAAGCAATATTTTTACGCAGTATTAATATGCTTGTATAAAACGAAACGGGGGAAAATTGATGAGAGATCTGAAACATTTAGGCTACTTTGAAGACCTCCTTCAGACGGCGAACAACGAGTTGATCGCCAAGGCTAAGGAGGAGGGCAAGGTCTGCGCGGCATTCTTGTGTGAGAATATCCCGGAACCACTACTCAATCTTGGCAACGCATTCGGTATTCGCCTGTTTGCGCCCAATACTGGCTCCATGGATATTGCTACATACTACATGACAAGCTTCCTGTGCGAGACCAGCCGAGCCTTGCTTGAAAGGGCGATAGAGGGCGGCTATAACTTTGCCGACTGCCTTATTACGCCCGACGGCTGCACGATGATGAACCGCTGCGGCGAGAATATGGAGCTGCTGCACACCATGGATGGCGGCGACAGCAAGTTCTTTTATGAGTATATGGAGATACCGCTCAAGGCCGACGATAACGGTGTTGAGCTTATGAAGGTGCAGTGCCAAAACCACATTCTGACTCCGCTTGCGGAAAAATACGGTATCGACACCTCCGACGCTGCCATCAGGGCGGCTGTTAAGGAGCATAATGAGATATGCGAGATAATTCAGGCGATAGGCCAGTTCAGAAAGGACGATAAGCCGAGAATTACGGCATATGAGTTCCATGTCCTGACGCTGGCGACCTATGTTGCACCGAAATATCTCATCGTTGATAAGCTTCGCGAAACGCTCGAAGAGATAAAGACCAGGCAGCCCGACGACAGACCCTACCGTGCAAGGCTCGCACTCGTAGGCTCTGAGATGGATGACAGCGGCGTAATAAAGCTCATCGAGGAGTGCGGCGCATATGTCTGCGTCGATCGCTACTGCTTCGGCTCGTTCCCGGGCAGAGTTCCCATTGAGCTCAACGACGAGGAGGACGCATTTACTCAGGTCTGCCGCCACTATGTCTACATGGGGCAGTGCCCCCGCACCATGAATATGGAGAAGGTCTACGGCCGCAAGGCGTATGTCAACGACCTGTGCAAGGAGTACAGAGCCGACGGCGTTATCTATCAGCAGGTCAAGTTCTGCGACCCGTGGGCGTATGAGAGACTTCTCGGCTCGACGATGCTGCGTGACGACTACGGCTATCCGGTGCTGAGCGTTGACAGACCGTACAACATCAGCGCCTCCGTCGGTCAGATGAGGACCCGTGTCCAGGCGTTCATCGAAAGCATTGAGATCAAAAATCTCCAGGGAGGTGCGAAAAAATGAAAACTGCTCAGATAGTATACAATACCAAAAAGAAAAAAGGCGACAAGAAATACGGCGTTCTTTTTAATAACGGCAAGGTCAGAAAACGCCGTGAGTGGCGCGGCATAAAGGATACGCTTTATGATTTCAGCCGCTGGCTGTATCTGTGGAGCATCATGATAGGCGTAACGCTCTCCCGCGGCGGTATGAAGGGCATGATCCGCTACCGCTGGATGGCAAACTATCTTGCCGTGCCCCATGCGATAGACAAGTTTACCATGGGCATGCGTGACGAGACCCTGCGCATTGCCCACACCGCAATGGACTTCGTCGTAAAGGATGTCGCCCAATGCATTAAGGACACTCTGCGCGGCGACCGACGCACCGGCAACGATGTTGAGTTCAGCAACAAGTGCGTGCTTTCCGATGAGAACGCGATGACGGTCTTTATGATGGGCTTCCCGCAACTGAAGGCCATTCTGCGTGAGATACCCACGATGTTCTCGGCGAATATCATGACCCAGTATTCCACCACGCACTATCTCGATGTTGCCCAGCAGTTCGGCATTCCCGGTGATGTCTGCCCCATGCCGGAGGCTGAGGCCGGCATCTCTATCTGCGACGACTTTGCCGTTCTCGGCAAATGCGCCGTTCAGGTCAACACCACCTGCGACGGCTCGCTCATGGGCAACGGCGTTATAGCAAAGCGCCTCGAGCGGGAGTACGGCATCCCGACCTTCCAGCTCGCCGCCCCCATGCGCCACGAAAACCCAGATGTTCTCGACTACGCAGCCGAGGATATGAAAAAGTGCATCGCCTGGGTAGAGGAGAAGATGGGCGTAAAGTGGGATTGGGACACCTACTTTGAATGCATAAAGCGCGTCAATCAGACTACCCGTGACCGTTGGGAATGGCTCGAGGTCAACGCCACCCAGTACCCGCAGTTCTTCGGCGCGATATTCTCGCTTTATAACGACACGAACTACATGGGCAACTGCGGCCGTTCCAAGGACTTCCCGCCCATAAACGAGAAGATAATGAAGCTTGTAAGGCAGGGCTATAAGAACAAAACCATGATGGCTCCCGAGTACCGCCACCGCTGCATCGTCTGGGGCGTTCAGCCGCAGTACTGCATCGACCAGCTTTATTGGATGGTCAACTGCTGGGGCGTCGTTCCTCTGACCGACATGCTCTCGATGGTCGTCGAGAAGGAGTTCTGCGAGGAAAACAAGCCCGAGAACTACGAGCAGGCGTATAAGGACATGGCCTACCTCAACATGAACATGATCATGCGCAACAAGACCCACGGCGGTTATGAGTGCCTTGTTGACGAGCTTTGGGAGTATGTCGAGAGACTGAATGCCGACATGGTCATGATGTGGGAGCACATGTCGTGCAAGGCGCTCGTCGGTCTGCACGGCCAGTTTGAGGAGCAGGCAAGAGAGCGTGGCATCCACCTCGTTTGGGTCTGCCATGACCTCTGCGACCCGAGAGTTTACACCCGACAGGCCATCCGTGACCAGTTCAGCGAGTATATGCGTACCGTCATGCGTGAAGAGCCGCTCGACCCGACGCTCGAATTCATGCCCGATGAGAATGCGTGGTAAAGGAGATAAGACTATGAATAAATTTGCTAAGATCCCTCTGATGATGCTCGGCGGCGGCGCATCGGTGTTTGCCGTGCTGTTTACGGTGTATATGTTTAATCTCGACATGAAGTTCATGTCCTACTGCGTTGAGCCTATCCTGCTGAAAATTTACGATATGAGAAAGCCCAACTACTATGTCTGACCGATAAAAAACTCCGGTAATACCTCGTGTATTACCGGAGTTTTTTAAATTACTCTATGCTAGATTAATTTGCCCAGAAAAAGAAGATCTTGTCGAGAACTTCATAAACATTCTCTGCGTCGGGATCAATGCCCATAACGAAATCCTTAAGCATGCTGTAAAACTTCGGCATTGTGTTTTTCTCCTTTCGTAAAATTCAGTTTTATCTTGCAAAAAAATACTACCATATATAAAAGGAACTGTCAACAAATTGTGACAAAATTGTCACGGAATTTTTACATTTCGACAGAAATTGTCTAACTAAAGCAGGCAAAACGAGTTTACATAATACATCAAACATTTCGCTAAAAAAGGAAGTCCCGAGGGGGGACTTCCTTTTTGCTGTGCCGGTTATCAGTCGTCAAGCTCCTTGTCGGACTTGAGGACAGTGCCCTTTTCGGCGTCTATCTCGTAGTCGTACTCGTAGCCTGCGGACTTAAACTCCACCTCGTACACGAGCTTGCCGTCTTCGCGGTCGAGCTTTACCTCAAGCTCAGTTGCCTGAGCTTCGGTGACACCTGCGTGCTTTAGCGCTGCGCTCTTTGCGGCAGCCTTGCCGATAACATTTTCCTTGGTGGTGCTTGTGTTCTTGTCGTTGTCCTTTTTAGCGCTGCTGTCGGACTTCACGTCCTTGCCGCCTATCTCGTTGTTGTATGCAACGACCGCACCGGTCTTGGCGTTGATATCATACTCATACTCGTCGTATCCGCGGTCAAACTCGACCTCGTAGACCATGATGCCGTTTTCGTTGTCAAGCTTGATCTCGATGTTCTTGACCTGATCCTTGGTAAGACCTGCTGCCTTGAGTGCTGCTGAGAGAGCTGCGTCCCTGCCGATGTAGGACTTTGAGGCTGCTTCGTCATTTTTTGTGCTGCCTTCGAACTTGACTTCTTTGCCGTTTATCTCGTTGTCGTATGCAACGACTGCGCCGGTCTTGGCGTCGATATCGTACTCGTACTCGTCAAAGTTGCGGTCAAATGCGATCTCATAGACCATGACGCCGTGCTCGTAGTCAAGCTCGATCTCAATGTTCTTGACCTGATCCTTGGTAAGACCGGCGGCCTTGAGTGCTGCCGAGAGAGCTGCATCCCTGCCGATGTAGGACTTTGCGCTTGCCTTGCCCTCGGACTTGATGCCGCTGAGCTCGGAGTTTTCGCTGATGAGATTGAGCTCGTTGATGGTAAGTCCCGCAAGCTGCTCAAAGGTATGGGTCTTGCTGTTTTTGACGATCTCGTTTATGAGAGATGCCTTGCCGACGGTGATGCCGTACTCATTTGCTTTGCTGACAAGCTCATCGTCAGCGTCGGTGACATTCTGGCTGAGCACCGCGCCGTCCTTGAGCAGTGCGTTGACCTCGCTTGCAAGCTTGGTCTCGAGTGCATCCGCGTCATAGCCATCAACGCCGGAGACCGACAGCAGGATGGAGTTCTGAAGCTCGCTTAAATATCCGTGCTTGAGCATCGAACCGATAATGGCGTTCACGGCGACATTAAGGTCGGTGTCCTCAAGATCCATGCCCTCAAGCACCTTCTTGCCGTCGGCGTTTAAGCCTGTCGCGGAGATGACCTCCTCGTCCTTGTCGACCTTCAGCTCAATGCTGGGGTTAACGTCGAGGGAAACTACGGCTGCAAGTGCGTTGCTCGTAGCACCCAGCCCGTTGTTTTTAGCTATGAATACGCCCGCAATGAGCAGGACGAACACTGCCGCAACGGCGGCAAAAGCGGTTAAGCCTCTGTTTTTCTTCTTTTCCATGTAGATTACCTTTCCTTTCTCATGGTCGCAAGCATGCAGGACATTGTCCAGCACATCAGGCGCCGCGTTGGAAACGGCAGATCTAAGCATCGTCGTGACCTCGTCTTTTTTCATCTCATTCCGCCTCCATCGCATGTCTTAATTTGTTTACGGCTCGTGAGTATTTGGAAAGCACTGTGGCGATCGGCATGTCGAGGAGCTTAGCTATCTCTCTGTGCTTTACACCGGCAACTGCATGCAGCATGACGATCTGCTTCTGCTCGTCCGACAGAATATCAAGCGCCTTTTGCAGCAGTATCCTCTCATCCGAGCTGACCGAGGGATTGTCGGCCAGATATCCCGACCAGTCCTCCTCAGGAAGCTCACAGTCTTTTTTGACCTCTCTCAGGCGCATTCTCGCAAGGTTCTTGGCAATGGTCATGATCCACGCCATGGGCTTACCCTTGGGGATGTATCGCTCGGCTGCGGAATATACGTTAATGTATGTTTCCTGCAGGACATCCTCCGCGTCGGCAGGGCAGTGAGACAAGCTCATCGCAAAGCCGTATACCGCCGAGTGTGTCAGCTCGTAGAGCGAAGCCAGGGCATCCTTTTCGCCTTGTGCGATCCGAGCCAGAAGCGCTTCAAGCTCGGCCGCTTCGCTTGCGCCGTGTTCAATTGCTAAGGTCATGAATATAAGCATCTTGCTTTCCTTTCTTCACCCTATTAATGCATGGGGTGGGCGTTTTATTGCATGGAAAATAAAAAATTTTTATAAAAAGCAAATTTCACCCTCGCAGACCTTGCAGGTCGGGCCTGTGAGGTATATATCGTGAGCGGCGCTGCCGTCTGCTTGGAGCGAAACGAACAGATCGCCGCCCGGCATGGAGACTGTGACGTTTTCACCGCTCACCAGGCCCTTTAGCGTGAGCGCTGTAACTATCGAGCCGCTGCCCGTGCCGCAGGCAAGGGTGAAATCCTCGACTCCGCGCTCGAAGGTCACGGCTTTGATATGGTCTTTGCCAACGAGCTTTACAAAGCTCACATTCGCACCCTTGGGAAAGGCAGGGGAGAAGCGGAGCTTTTTGCCGAGGCTGAACAGCTCATCGTGCGGCATCTCGTCCCAATCGTCCATAATGACGACTGTGTGCGGTATCCCGGGATCGCCGAGCTCTATATACGAGCAGCTGTATCCCTCGGCATCTCGCTCAAGGTCAATAACGCCCGGGTCGTTCAGGCGGATGCGGTAGAGCGTGTCTGTTATCCTCTCGCCAGTGACGAGTCCCGCGGTCGTCTCGATGCGCTGCGTCGTGCCTGCAAGAGAGTGCTCAAAGCCGTATCGCGCGATGCAGCGTGCGCCGTTGCCGCACATTTCGCCCAGCGAACCGTCCGAGTTATAAAACAGCAGCTTAAAGTCGCCGCCATGCTCGGCCTTCGCCGTGAGCATCAGGCCGTCTGCGCCTATGCCCGTCCGCCTTGCGCAGAGCTTTTGCGCAAGCTCGGGAGCGCATGCGGGGTCAAGCTTTTCCTCTATAAGGTTTATGATAACGAAGTCGTTTCCCGCTCCGTGCATTTTTGTAAACTTCATATCGTCCTCCCGGTGATTTCGTTATAAAATAGATTATATCAATACCGCCTATCTTAGTAAAGCCCCACTTGCATTTTAATAATGACTATTATATAATAAATAACTAGTTTGAGTACAAAAACAAAATAGGAGAGAAAAATATGACCGATTATAAAGCATTGTATGCACAAAAGCTCACCAGTGCCGACGCTGTTGCCGAGCAGGTACAGAGCAACTGGCTCTTTGGCATGGACACAGGCCCGTCCCAGACTCCGGCCATCATGACCGCTGTTGCAAATAAGATCAGAAACAGCGACATCACCGGCGTTAAGGTGCAGACCCTTCTTGATGTTTACCCCTTCGAGTTCTACGCCGACGAGAGCCTCAAGGGCAAGATGACCGGTGTCAGCTGGTTCTCCTCTGGCGGTGCCAGAAAGGCAGTCAACGCAGGCTATGCTGATGTCCTGCCGACTTATTACCGCGATATCCCGCGCCACATCCTTGCTGAGTACGATTACGATGCATTCTGCGTTTCCGTGTCTCCCATGGACAGCCACGGCTACTTCTCCCTTGCTAACAACGGCTCCTACGCCGAGGCAATGATGGAGAAGGCAAAGCGCATTTTCGTTGAGGTCAACGACCAGCAGCCCCGCTGCCTGTGCGGCACTCAGATCCACGTCTCTCAGGTCGACGCTATAGTTGAGTTTAACCACGAGCTGCCCGTTCTGCCTCCCGTAGTTATCGACGAGACCAGCCGCACTATCGGCAACCTCATCGCTGAGCAGATCCCCGACGGCGCATGCATCCAGCTCGGTATCGGCGCTATCCCCGATGCCACCGGCATGGCGCTCAAAGCAAAGCACGACCTCGGCATCCACACCGAGATGTTCACCGACTCCATGGTCGAGCTCATCGAGTGCGGCGCTGTCAACAACTCCAAAAAGCAGATACACAGAGGCAAGAGCGTTACAACCTTTGCTTACGGCTCCAAGCGCATTTACGATTACATAGACGATAACCCCGCTATCGAGATACTGCCCGTTGACTATGTCAACGACCCCGCAGTCATCTGCAAGAACGACAATATGATCTCCATCAACGCAGCTCTTGAGGTCGACTTCTTCGGCCAGGTCTGCGCAGAGTCTGTCGGCACCAAGCACATGTCCGGCTCCGGCGGCCAGATCGACTATGTCAGAGGCGCATGCCAGTCCAAGGGCGGCAAGAGCTTCATCGCCTTCACCTCCACCGCAAAGGGCGGCACGATAAGCAAGATAAAGCCCATCCTCACCCCGGGCGCAATCTGCACCACCAGCAAGAACGACGTTGACTACATAGTCACCGAGTACGGCATTGCCCACCTGCGCGGCAGAAGCCTCGGCGAACGCACAAAGCAGCTTATCGCTATCGCACATCCCGACTTCCGTGATGAGCTGACCTTCGAGGCCAAAAAGAGAGGCATACTCATCTAATTAAAATACTGAAAAAGAGAGTGCATCGCACTCTCTTTTTTTGTTATTAACACGCTTTGTCGTTGCTTTTCGGGTGCCTGCATTGTATCATAAAGAAAAAACTATCTATCAAAGGAGAACGGGATGAAAAAGCGACTGCTGAGCACGCTGCTTGCAGCAATTATGCTGCTTTCGACGCTGACTGGCGGCGCATTTGCCGACGGAGCGAGCCGCAATGTTATCCACGTTGATAACAATACGAGCTTCCAGATCACACTCGACAGAAGCATTGAGCCCGTGTGGAAAAGCTCTGATCCCGACGTTTTGAGCATCGTCAAAACGGGCGTTGCAAAGATCAGCTTTGGCAGCAGCGTCAAGGTCATCTATTCGGCCGAGGTGCAGGGAAATAAAGCGGGTGATGCCAAGCTGACCCTCAGCGACGCGGCAACCGATAAAGTCATTGCCACGGACACCGTTCAGGTCATCGAGCACAGCTTCACCGAAACCACGGCCGTCCCGGCGACCTGCGTCGACGAGGGCTATACGCTGCATACCTGCTCCTGCGGAAAAAGCTTTAAGGACAGCGTAACACCTGCAACCGGCGTACATACGGCAGAGCCTATACCGGCAGTCGCGGCGACCTGCACCAAGGACGGACTTACCGAGGGCAGCCGCTGCTCGGTCTGCGGCACGGTGCTAACAGCGCAGGAGCCGACCCCCGCACTCGGCCATGATTACAAGGCCGGCACGATGCAGTACCGCGACGACGATGGCTACTGTGGCTATGTGAACGACGACGGCCCCCACGCCGGTGACTGCCTGCTGCCGAGACTCCGCATCCACGAGTGCACACGCTGCCACATAAGCTATGACGAAAATCTTCCGGCGCTTGGCCACAATTTTGGCTCCGGTGTCGTGACGGTGCAGCCCACCTATACCTCGAATGGCGAGAAGACCTACACCTGCTCGGTCTGCATGGAGACCAAGACCGAAGTGATCCCGATGCTCGATCCTGCGGCACCCACGGCAAAGATCACCGCGTCAAACGGCAAGCCGAAGATAAGCTGGAACGCAGTTGAGGGCGCGGAAAAGTACGAGGTCTATCGCAGCGTTGACGGCGTAAACTACGGCCGCCTTATCTCGATATCAAAAACAAGCGTGACCAATACCAGCGCAAAGATAGGCACGACCTATTACTACAAGGTCAAAGCGATCAACTCTGCCGGAAACAGCTCCGAATTCAGCGCAGTTGGGAAAATTATGTGCAGACCGGCAGCCCCGACCATCACAATGAGCCGCGTAAACGGCAAGCCGAAGCTGGGCTGGAATGCAGTCAGCGGCGCAACGAAGTATTATATTTATCGCCCGACTGACGGTGTTAACTATGATCCCTACTACACCACGACCAAGCTGAGCTTTACCAATACAAGTGCAAAGAAGAACACCAAGTACTATTACAAAGTGAAGTCCGTCAAAGTCGTGAACGGCAAGGATATCACCTCCGCCTACAGCTCGGTCGTCAGCATCAAAGCAACGAAATAACGCAAAAAAAGAGAGCCCTTTT
>CAVGBM010000098.1:0-44405 GCA_963627445.1 Oscillospiraceae bacterium
ATGTATTTGAGACGGAAGGCACAGGCAAAAACCGCACCCAGCGAATCGTCATCTGCTACCGCTTCGTCGGGTATGTTGAAATACCCGATGTCCCACGCAAGTCCCACTACAAAGCCGATACCCGCCAAGGCGTTGCCGTGGAATACCTCACCGAGCCGAAAGCATCATAAAACAAAAGAGCAGGTCTTGCACCTGCTCCCAATATAAAACCGTATCATATAGAAAAATCGAGTATTCATAAGTCAAATCCCTTATGAATACTCGATATGGTGCGCGAGGCGGGACTTGAACCCGCACGCCCGGAGTGAGCACTAGAACCTGAATCTAGCGAGTCTGCCAATTCCACCACTCGCGCAAATTTCAATGCCTGATAATAATAGCACCAAAGGCGGAAGTTGTCAAGCTAATTCTATGCTCTGCATTTATTATTTTTATTTTACAGGTTTAGCTATCAAAGTGAGATTTTTAATGGTATAATAAAAATATCATTATAAATATACGGAGGCAAAACAATGACCAGAAAACAGATGAAGGCTCAGGCAAAGAGCCTTATGCGAAATTCAAAGCCCAAGCCTGTATATGTGACCATCGTTTATGTCGTTCTCCTGATGGCCTTTGCCGTTTTGTCCTACAAACTCGTGAACGAGGCTATGGTCAACGCCTACAGCAGCGTTCTGAACAACATGGGCATTTACGACGCAAACGGCTTCCTTGTTCCGGACGCATACGACAGACTCCAGAACTTTGATTATGACGCTTTCTTTTCTGTACTCATGAGAGAGGGTTCCACCCCGATGGCAAGGCTGCTCGACCTTCTGCTGTCCGCCGTTGAGGTCGTTATCGACGCAGGCTTTATCATCTTCACGCTGCGCATCATCGACGGCAGCGGCGCAAGCTACTGGAACCTGTTTGACGGCTTTGCGATGTTCTTCCGCATCATCTGGCTGTACATCGTCGAGGGCATCTTCGTGTTCCTGTGGTCTATGCTTTTCTTCTTCCCCGGCATCATCGCGCTCTACCGCTACCGCATGGCCATCTATCTGCTGCTCGAGCACCCCGAGATGAGCGTCATGGACTGCATCAGGGAAAGTAAGCGCCTTATGAAGGGTCACAAGTGGGAGCTGTTCGTGTTTGACCTCAGCTTCATCGGCTGGGCGCTGCTCATCGGCTTTATCGACGGCCTCGGCGCATCGCTCGGCATTGAGCTGTTCGGCGTTATCGGGCTTGGCTACATTGGTTATGTATTCCTGCTGCCGTACATGCGGCTTTCCTACTCGCTTTACTACCGCCAGCTTTCCGCCGTCCCCGCCTCGGGCGCTGAGGATGCGTGGACACCTGAGCTTTGAGGCACGCTATGAAGATAACATTTTTAGGTGCGGCGCATGAGGTCACCGGCAGCTGCACACTTCTCGAGGTCGGCGACAAAAAGGGTATTGTCGACTGCGGCATGGAGCAGGGCAAGGACATTTTCGTTAACCAGGAGTTGCCCGTTGACCCCTCGGCGATAGACTTTGTGCTCGTTACGCATGCGCACATTGACCACTCCGGCAACCTGCCGCTGCTGTACAAAAACGGTTTTCGCGGCAGCGTTTACGCCACCTCGGCGACCTGCTCGCTTTTGGATATCATGCTGCGCGACTGTGCGCACATTCAGATGTCCGATGCCGAGTGGAAGTCCCGCAAGGCCGAGCGGCGCGGCGAGCCGCCGGTGCAGCCGCTATATGACCTCGACGATGTCGACGGGCTTCTGAAGCTTCTGCGCCCCTGCGAATACGGCAGCATGGTGCAGGTAAACAACGCCGTGACCGTGCGCTTTACCGATGTCGGCCACCTGCTGGGCTCGGCTGCGATCGAGGCATGGCTGCACGAGGGCGAGTGCGAGAAAAAGATGGTCTTCTCCGGCGATATCGGAAACCTCGACCAGCCCATTTTGTGCGACCCGAAGCATGTCAATGAGGCTGACTATCTGCTTATTGAATCGACCTACGGCGACCGCAATCACGAAGGCGGCAGGCCGGATTACATCGCGACCCTTGCGCATTACATCCAGCGCACGCTCGACCGCGGCGGCAATGTCATAATCCCGGCCTTTGCCGTGGGCAGAACGCAGGAGATGCTGTACTTTATCCGTGCGATAAAGGAGCGTGGGCTCGTCCACGGGCACGATGATTTTCCCGTTTATATCGACAGTCCCCTTGCAATTGAGGCGACCGGCATATTCCTTCAGTGCGACACGACCTATGTCGACGAGGAGATGGCGGCGCTCATCCGCGCGGGCAAAAACCCCATCTTTTTCCCCGGGCTGCACACTGCCGTCAGCCAGGAAGAGTCGAAGGCGATAAACGAGGATAAGACCCCCAAGGTCATCATCTCCGCCTCCGGCATGTGCGATGCAGGCCGTGTGCGCCATCACTTAAAGCACAATCTGTGGAGGCCCGAGTGCCTTGTGCTGTTCGTCGGCTACCAGGCCGTGGGCACGCTCGGCCGTGCGCTGCACGACGGGGCTAAGAGCGTCAAGCTCTTCGGCGAGGAGGTAAATGTCCAGGCCGAGATAAGCTGGCTGCCGGGTGTGAGCGGTCACGCCGACAAGGGCGGCCTTATCGCGTGGCTCAAGGGTTTCAATAAAAGGCCTGGTATGGTTTTTGTAAATCATGGGGATCCGGAGTCCTGCGAAAGCTTCACCGCCTGCCTTAAAAACGAGCTGGGCTACAACGCATTTGCCCCCTACTCCGGCACGAGCTTTGACCTTGCCGAGGGCAAATTCATAAGCATCACCGAGGGCAAGCCCGTTTCACCCGAGAAAAAGGTCTACTCCGAGCGCAGCTCCTCTCCCCTGTACCGTGAGCTTGTTGCCGCGGCGGAGGCGCTGCTTGCCGCCGTCAAAAAATGCGAGGGCAGACCGAACAAACTCCTGCGCAGCTACATCGATAAGATCAAAAATCTCACCGATTATATAAAAAAATAAGCAAATAAGCATAAAAAAATCCCGAACCAAACGGTTCGGGAATTTTTTATTATCTTTTACTCTACGCAGTGGTCGCAGTCGTGGGACTCTGCAAACTGCTCCTTATCGTACTCAATGCCGTTCTTGTCGTAGTAGTTCTTGACGGCGGCCTTGACGGCCTCCTCGGCGAGAACGGAGCAGTGGATCTTATGGTTGGGCAGACCGTCGAGAGCCTCGACAACAGCCTTGTTGGAAAGCTCGAGCGCTTCCTCAAGCTTCTTACCCTTTATAAGCTCGGTTGCCATGGAGCTGGTCGCAATTGCGCTGCCGCAGCCGAAGGTGTTGAACTTGCAGTCGGTGATGACGCCGTCATCGACCTTGAGGTACATCTTCATAATATCGCCGCACTTGGCGTTGCCGACCTCGCCGATGCCGACGTTCTGAGCGTCGTCGATCTTGCCGACATTACGGGGATTCTGGAAATGGTCCATTACTTTATCGCTATACAATGCCATGATTATATCCTCCTGAAAAGCTTTAGCTTTGTTATTTACATTAAATTAGATGAGGTGTTTTCTCTTGCCGTTTTCGAGATCCTCCCACACCGGGGAGATGCTGCGCAGGTACTCAACGATGCCGGGCACGACCTCGATGATGTGGTCTATCTCCTCCATGGTGTTGTACTCACCGATGGAAAGTCTCAGCGAGCCGTGGGCGACCTCGTGGGGCAGGCCGATCGAGAGCAGAACATGGCTCGGATCGAGAGAGCCGGAGGTGCAGGCAGAGCCGGACGATGCGCAGACGCCCTTAGCGTCCAGCAGGAGCAGCAGGCTCTCGCCCTCGATGCCCTCAAAGCACATGTTGACAGTGCCGGGGACATGGTGCTCGAGCGAGCCGTTTATCTTGGAGTGAGGGATCTTTGAAAGCTCTGCAAACAGCTTGTCGCGCATGGGGATTATCTTTGCGGTGTTGGCTTCCATGTTGTCAACAGACTCCTTAAGCGCCGCTGCAAGAGCTACGATGCCGGGGATATTCTCGGTACCTGCGCGCTTGCCGCGCTCCTGAGCGCCGCCCTCGATGATGTTGAACAGCGGCATGCCTCTCTTGGCATACAGAACGCCGACACCCTTGGGTGCGTGGAACTTATGACCGGACATCGACAGCAGGTCAATGTTCATTTCCTGTACATTGATGGGCATATGGCCGGCAGCCTGAACAGCGTCGGTGTGGAACGGGATGCCCTTGCTGCGGCAAAGTGCGCCGATCTCGGTTATAGGCTGCACGGTGCCGATCTCGTTATTTGCAAACATGACGGTGACAAGAGCGGTATCCTCTCTTATCGCTGCCTCAACATCCTCAAGGCGGACAACGCCGTCCTCGTGGACATCCAGAAGCGTTACCTCGAAGCCCTGCTTTTCAAGCTGCTTGAGGGTGTGCAGAACTGCGTGATGCTCAAACTTGGTGGAGATAAGGTGCTTTTTGCCCTTAAGTGCGCCGAACTTTGCCATGGAGACGATGGCCTGGTTGTCCGCCTCCGAGCCGCCGGAGGTGAAGTATATCTCCTTGGGCTGTGCGCCGATAATGTCGGCAACTGTCTGTCTGGCTTCCTCAAGAGCCTCCTTTGCTTCCTGAGCAAAAGAATACAGGCTCGAGGGGTTGCCGTACATGGTGGTGAGGTAAGGCATCATTGCGTCAAGAGCGGTCTTGCTCACGCTCGTGGTTGCTGCGTTATCTGCGTAAACAAACATATTTATATCTTCCTTTCTGTAAATCCTATTAAAAACATGGGAATTGTAACACTATACATTGAAATAGTCAACAGATTTTTATTTTTTCCACTTGTCGCCCGTTAAGAGGTCGGTAAGCGTGACCGTTGCGAGGTAGGCGTTTGTGATATCGTCAAGCTCCTTCCACATGGGAACGGTCAGGCAGGCATCGGATCTTTCGCAGTTAATTGACCCTGCCTTGATGCAGGCCACCGGCGCGAGGTTATCCTCTATACAATTTAATATCTCGCCAACGGTGTACTCCTCCGGCTTGCGGCTCAGCTTATAGCCGCCCTCCTTGCCGCGGGTGCTGTCGACAAGTTGCGCCTTTTTGAGGTTGCCGACTATCATCTCAAGATATTTCATCGACAGCTCCGTGCGGTCGGAAATGGTCTTGAGCGATATATAGCCCTCGTCGGAATGCTGCGCAAGGTATATCATAATGCGCAGAGCATAACGGCCTTTGCTGGTAACATTCATAAAACATCACCTCCGTTTAATTCCTATTAAATTTCTATGGGTTTAATATACCACGATTTTACTAGGAATTAAAGTGCATGTGCATCAAAACCTGCAAAATCGCTGTGCAGTTTTTGCACAGCAAAATAGAAAAAAGTTCTTTACTTTAGCGCGGTGATGTGATATCTTATCAGTGTGATAACAAACTACATCGATTTTCGGAGGATAAAAACATGAAGAAGATAGTTGCACTGCTTCTGGCAGTTATGATGGTCTTTGCACTGTGCGCCTGCGGCGGCGGTGACAAGGACGACACGCAGAAGACCCTCACCGTAGGCATCGACCCCGAGTACCCCCCGTACAGCTACATCGGCTCTGACGGCGAATACACCGGCTTTGATATCGAGATCGCTCAGGCCGTCTGCGATCTGCTCGGCTGGAAGCTGGAAGTCTTCCCCGTCAACTGGGATCAGAAGCTCACTCAGCTCGATGCTCAGGAATGCGACTGCATCTGGTCCGGCATGACCATTCTCGACAGCATGAAGGAAGCCGGCTATGTCATTTCCGACCCCTACTACGACAACTCTCAGGTGCTTCTCGTTAAGGAAGACAGCTCCATTAACTCTGCAGCTGACCTCAAGGGTAAGACCGTCGCAGTTCAGCTCGGCACCTCCGGCGAGAGCCTTCTCAACGGCGACCTTGCAGACCTCAAGGCGACCTTTGCTGACCTTGTCACCTGCAACAGCTTCGTAAGCGCATTCACCGAGCTTGGCGGCGGCAGCGTTGATGCAGTGTTCGTTGACTACCCCGTTGCAGCATCCTATGTTGCCAAGAACGACGGCTTCCGCATCGTTGAGGACGACCTCGGCGCTGAGCAGTACGGCATTGCCTTCCGCTCCGGCGATCAGGAGCTTTGCGATCAGATCGAGGCTGCCATTGAGCAGCTCGTTGACAACGGCACCTATGCCGAGATCGCTGCCAAGTACCCCGACATTTCCACCGACAAGCTCCTCTACCTGAGCAAGTAATAAAGAAATAACACAAACGATGATCGCTTCCCGGAAGTGCACGCTTCCGGGAATGCGTGCGTTTTGAAACGAGGATTATTCTATGGATCTAATGACAATGATCACCACAATGAGCAGCGGCTTCGGCAAAACCTGCGCGATTTTCTTCCTTACGCTGCTGTTTTCCCTGCCGCTCGGCATGGTCATCGCCTTTTTGAGGATGAGCAAAAGCAAGATAGTGTCGAATGTGACCCGCTTTGTCATCTCCGTTCTGCGCGGCACGCCCCTTATGCTCCAGCTCATCGCTGTTACATACGGCCCGTACTATTTGTTCGACCTGCCTGTTTCGAGAAACAAGCTCATCCCCGTCGTCATCGCCTTTGCGATAAACTACGCTGCCTACTTTGCGGAGATATACCGCAGCGGCATTGAGTCGATGCCCGTCGGCCAGTACGAGGCGGCGGATATCTTAGGCTATAAGAAAATTCAGACCTTCTTCCACATCATCCTCCCGCAGGTCATCAAGCGCATCATGCCCAGCATCACAAACGAGGTCGTCACCCTCGTTAAGGACACCTCCATGGCCTTCACCGTATCGTACCAGGAGATGTTCACCATCGGCAAGCAGATAGCCAACTCCGAAACGAGCTTCATGCCCTTCCTCGTCGCCGGTGTGTTCTACTTCGTGTTTAACGCCATCGTCGACTACGCAATGGGCAAGGTCGAAAAATCGATGAATTATTATAAGTAAGGAGGATATGCAAAGTGAAAGTTTTAGAGATAAACCACATCAAGAAAAGCTTCAATGACGCAACGCTGCATGTCCTCAAGGATATTAGCCTGAGCGTTGATAAGGGCGAGGTCGTGTCGATAATCGGCCCGTCGGGCTCGGGCAAATCGACGCTTCTTCGCTGCGCAACGCTGCTCACCGAGATGGACAGCGGCGAGCTTATCTACCTCGGCGAGGTAGCGGCAAAGAATAATGCCGAGGGCAAGGCGGTGTATTCCGGCAAGGCCGAGCTCAAGAAGATCCGCAGCATATTCGGCCTCGTGTTCCAGAACTTTAACCTCTTCCCCCACTTTTCGGTACTCAAAAACCTCACCGACCCGCAGGTGCATGTGCTCGGCCGCACAAAGCAGGAGGCCGAGGAGCGTGCAATGGCGCTGCTTAAGAAAATGGGTCTTGAGGACAAGGCAAATGCTTACCCCTGCGAGCTTTCCGGCGGCCAGCAGCAGCGCGTTGCGATAGCAAGAGCGCTTGCGATGGATCCGACGATTTTGTTCTTTGACGAGCCGACAAGTGCGCTCGACCCCGAGCTCACGGGCGAGGTCTTGAAGGTCATAAAGCAGCTGCACGACGAGAAAATGACCATGGTCATCGTCACGCACGAGATGGCCTTTGCAAGGGCGGTTTCCGATCGCGTCATTTTCATGGACGGCGGCGTTATCGTCGAGCAGGGCGAGCCGGAGGAGGTCTTCGGCAATCCCAAGACCGAGCGTACAAAGCAGTTTTTGCGCAATTATCAGTCCTAATGAAGTATTCTTATTATAAGATCGACCCCACGGGCAACATCACGGCGATAGTCGAAACACCGACCGGGAGAAACGAGCAGAGCCGCATTGCGGGACTTATCATGGCTGCCGATAAAACTATCGAGCAGGTCGGATTTTTGGAAAAGCCGCAGGGCACAGCTTTCGTTCGCCTGCAAATGATGGGCGGCGAATTTTGCGGTAATGCAAGCATTTCCGCCGCCGCACTCATGGCGCGCAATGGTGGCATAGTTAGCGGCGATATCACGCTTGAGGTCTCCGGCGCGGACGAGCCGCTGTGCGTCAAGGTGCAGATGCTCGGCGAAGATAAATTCCTCGGCACGGTCGCAATGCCGCTGCCTGTTGGCATCGAAACGGCGCAGTTCGGCGCAGTCAAATTGCCGGTCGTGCGCTTTCCCGGGATAAGCCATGTTATCTGCAACGATAGTCTCAGTGTTTCCGATGCCGAGGCGAACATCCGCTCATGGTGCGAGGAGCTTAATGCCGATGCGCTGGGGCTCATGTTCCTTGACGGAGACAAGCTCAAGCCCTATGTCTATGTCCGCTCGACGGACACCGCCGTGTGGGAAAGCTCGTGTGCAAGCGGTTCAACGGCCTGCGCTGCGTATCTTGCGGTAAAGGCGGGAGCATCGCAGACCGTGGCACTTCAAAACCCCTGCGGGGAGCTTCGCATCAAGGCAGAGCTCAAAGGCTCTGCACTCGACTCGCTGCTTTTGACGGGCAGTGCCGAAATTACGGGAAAACACTTGATTTGTACATAAATTTCTTGTATCATCTAAAGCCTAAGGGGTGTTTAAACGGATGAAAAAAAGAATAATAAGCCTCCTGCTCGTCGTGTGCATGGTGCTTTGCCTGTGCGCATGCGGCGGGGGCGGCAAATATAAAGCGGTCAAGACCGTTCGCAGTCAGGATTACTCAATCGGCTTTCGAAACGGCGACTCGACATATCACTACGTCGACAAGGCTCTGCGTGAGCTTGCCTATGCAGGCACGATAGATGACCTTGCGGCGAAATGGTTCGGCAGCAAAAACGCCGTCGACTTTCCCGAGACGAAGGATGCTCTTTCCGAGCTCGGCTATATCGCACCGCGTGAGTTTATCATCGGTGTTGACCTTGACAGTGCGCCCATGGCATTCAAAAGTGGCAATGACTACGACGGCTTCGATGTTGAGCTTGCAAGGGCCATGTGCGAAAAGCTCGGCTGGTCGCTGAAAATTCAGCCCATCCGCTCGGAAAACGCTTTTGTTGAATTAAACTCCGGCAATATCGACTGCGCATGGGGCGGCGTCGTTCTCGACAGGGAGTCGGCAGACTACACCATACTCGTGACCTACATGTCCGACAAGCTCGTGCTCGCGGCCAAGGGCTCGGGCAGCAGCTCGATAAGGGGCAAGACCCTTTACATGGGCACTGCGCAGACTTATGTTGATCTCATGGAGGAAAACACGAGCATAAGCGGCAAGCTCGGTCAGATATCCCGCATCCAGGGCACCACGTCGGATTACCTCGCCGCGCTGGACAAAGGTGAATGCGACCTGGTGATGATAACAGACTCGGCCGTTGATTATTATAATTCGCATTAAAAAATTGCGTTCAATCGTTTGATTGAACGCAATTTTTATTTATCTTATTTTGCTCTTGTGGAAACTTCCTCGCTGAGCTTTTCGGCAAAGCTTTCAAAGCTCATTGAGCCCTCGTCACCGCCGGAGCGGGTGCGCACGGAGATGGTGCCGTTTTCCGCTTCCTTGTCGCCGACGATGATCATGTAAGGTATCTTCTGGCTCTGTGCCTCGCGGATCTTGTAGCCGATCTTCTCGTTGCGCAGGTCGGTCTCTACGCGGAAGCCGAGCTTGTCAAGACGCTTTGCAATGTACTTTGCATAGTCGTCAACGCGGTCGGTGATGGGCATGACCTTGACCTGAACGGGAGCGAGCCAGGTCGGGAACGCACCGGCAAAGTGCTCGGTGATAACGCCGATGAAGCGCTCTATCGAGCCGAACACGACGCGATGGATCATGACGGGACGGTGCTTTTCGCCGTCGGCGCCGACATACTCGAGCTCAAAGCGCTCGGGCAGCTGCATGTCCAGCTGGATGGTACCGCACTGCCAGGTACGGCCGAGCGAGTCCTGAAGATGGAAGTCGAGCTTCGGGCCGTAGAACGCGCCGTCGCCCTCGTTGATGATATACTTCTTGCCCATCTCGGTGATGGCTTCCTTGAGGGTGTTCTGCGCAAACTCCCAGTCGGCCTCGTCGCCCATGTGGTCGTCGGGCATGGTGGAAAGCTCGATCTCATACGGCAGGCCGAACAGCGAATAGACCTCGTCAAAGAGTTTTACAACGCCCTTGATCTCGTCCTTCATCTGATCCCAGGTCATGAAGATGTGTGCATCGTCCTGCGTGAAGCAGCGGACGCGGAACAGGCCGTGCAGAGCGCCGGACAGCTCGTGGCGGTGGACAAGGCCGAGCTCGCCGACTCTCATCGGCAGGTCACGGTAGGAATGCGGCTCGGACTTATAAACGAGCATGCCGCCCGGGCAGTTCATGGGCTTAATGGCATAATCCTCGCCGTCTATCTGCGTGGTGTACATGTTCTCTTTATAGTGGAACCAGTGGCCGGAGGTCTCCCACAGCTGGCGGTTTAGTATCATCGGGGTCGAGACCTCGACATAGCCGTATCTCTTGTGTACCTCGCGCCAGTAGTCGATAAGCGTGTTTTTGAGCACCATGCCCTTGGGCAGGAAGAACGGGAAGCCGGGGCCCTCGTCGGTGAGCATGAACAGGCCCAGCTCCTTACCGAGCTTGCGGTGGTCACGCTTTTTGGCTTCCTCGATCCTTGCAAGGTAAGCGTCAAGCTCGTCCTTCTTCATGAAGCAGGTGCCGTAGACACGCTGGAGCATCTTGCGGTTGGAGTCGCCTCTCCAGTATGCGCCGGTGCAGGAGGTGAGCTTTATGGCATTGCCCTTGACACGACCGGTGGAGTCCAGATGCGGGCCTGCGCACAGATCGGTGAAGTCGCCCTGCTTATAAAAGCTTATGACAGCGTCCTCGGGCAGGTCGTTTATAAGCTCGACCTTATAAGGCTCGTCGCGCTCCTCCATGAACTTAAGTGCTTCCTCGCGGGGCAGTTCAAAGCGCTCGAGCTTTATCTTTTCCTTGCAGATCTTGCGCATCTCGGCCTCGATCTTCTCAAGTATCTCGGGCGTGATGGCAAAGGGTGCGTCAAAGTCATAGTAAAAGCCGTTTTCGATGGCAGGGCCGATGGCCAGCTTTACCTCGGGGTAAAGGCGCTTGACAGCCTGCGCAAGAATGTGGCTCGTGGTATGACGATAGGTGTTCTTAAACTCGGGGTTTTCAAAGGTGTACTTATTCTCGTCCATAATGCTCCTCCTATACAAAAACGCCCCTGACGCAATGCGTCAAGGGCGTAAAAATTTACACGGTCCCACCTTGATAGGTACTCATCCTGCATTTAACGCATGCGAAACGGAAGCACATTTCCTTGCTTCGGCTCGGGAGCGGTCGCTTTACGGTCTGGGCATAAGAAGCTTGCAGCCAGGGCTTCTCTCTCTGCGATGCTTGCGCCTGCGTTCTCCGTCACTGCTGATTTTTACACTATATCACGCTTTTTTGCCGCTGTCAATCGCTGAATGAGCTTTACTATCTCAACTATGGGTATCACGCAGAAGCCAAGGCCGATGGCTATAGCATACTCACCGAGCTCCACGCTCGTAAAGCCGAAGGCTTCGGCCAAGAGCGACACCTCGCACACTACGGTCGTCAGCAGCAGCGAGCCCACGGCAGCGCCGATGAGCATGATGTTCTGGCTGGGCAGCTTAAAGATGCTGCCGCGCTGCGAGCGCATGTTGAACGAGTGGAATATCTCCGCCATGGACATGGTGAGAAAGGCCATCGTCATGCCGTCGGGGCTGTCGGCGATCTCCCACACGCCGCTTTCGATGAAGTGACCGATGAAATACGATGCAAGCGTCAGCGCCGAGACCAAAAGTCCCTGATACGCGATGTCAACACCCATGCCGCCTGCGAATATGCCGGCGCTTGCAGACCTTGGCTTGCGGCGCATGATATCGGGTTCTGCCTTTTCCATGCCGAGCGCCAGCGCCGGGAAGCAGTCGGTGACGAGGTTTATCCACAGTAGATGCACAGGCTTTAGGATCGTAAAGCCGAGCAGAGTTGCAGCAAAAATGCTTATGACCTCGCTCATGTTCGAGCCCAGCAGGAACTGGATGGCCTTGCGGATGTTATCATAAATGCGCCTGCCCTCTTCGACAGCGCCGACGATGCTTGCGAAGTTGTCATCGGCAAGCACCATGTCGGCGACATTTTTCGTGACATCCGTGCCGGTGATGCCCATGCCCACGCCGATATCGGCGCTTTTGATGCTGGGTGCGTCGTTCACGCCGTCGCCGGTCATGGCGGTGACGTAGCCTGCGCTGCGCCATGCGTTGACTATCCTCGTCTTGTGCTCGGGCTGAACTCGGGCATAGACGCTGATGTCTTTAAAGCATGCCTCAAACTCAGCGTCCGACATCTGCGAAAGCTCAGAGCCCGTTATCGCCCTGTCGCCGTCACGCAGGATACCGAGCTCCTTTGCGATGGCAACTGCGGTGTCGATATGGTCGCCGGTTATCATGACTGCCCGCACGCCTGCGCCGACACACTCGTCAATTGCGGCCTTTACCTCGGGGCGGACGGGGTCTATCATACCGGTGAGCCCAACAAAGCACAGGTCGCGCTCAAGCTCATCCGGCTCGAAGCTATCAGGCTCCCGCTCCCACACGCGCATTGCGCAGGCGAGAACTCGCAGAGCCTTGTCGGCCATCGCCTTGTTTGCCTCGGCGATGGACTTTCGGTACTCCTCCGTCATCGGCACGGCCTCGCCGTTTTTCATGTAATGGGTGCAGCGGCCGATTATGACATCGGGCGCACCCTTTGTGTACTGCACAACGCCGTTGTGGGCAAGGTGCACAGTGCTCATCATCTTGCGCCCGGAGTCAAAGGGTGCTTCGCCGCAGCGGGGGAAGTCCTCCTTGAGCACGGCCTTATTGTGTCCGAGTTTGTTTGCCCAAACGACTAGTGCGGCCTCGGTCGGCTCGCCGGTGACTGCGCCGTCGGAGTCTATCTCAGCGTCAGAACACAGCGCCATGGCTTTGGAGATAAAGCCCTTGTCCTCGCCGAAAAAGTCGACGACCGTCATCTTATTCTGCGTCAGCGTGCCGGTCTTATCAGAGCAGATTATCTGTGCGCAGCCGAGAGTTTCGACTGCCGTGAGTCTGCGGATGATGGCGTTTCGCTTTGACATGTTGGTAACGCCGATGGACAAAACAACCGTGACGACTGCTGCCAGGCCCTCGGGAATTGCGGCAACGGCAAGGGATACGGCGATCATGAAGGAATTGAGGATCGTTTCAAAATCAAATCCTCCCGCACGCAGAAGCTGGACTGCGAACACTGCGGCGCATATGCCGAGTACGAGCCAGGTCAGTACCTTTGAAAGCTGCGTAAGCTTTATCTGCAAGGGGGTCTGCCCCTCCTGAGCGTTTGCAAGCGCATCGGCTATCTTGCCCATCTCGGTCTGCATGCCGACGGCGGTGACTATCATTGCACCGCGGCCGTAGACAACGGTCGAGCCCATGTACGCCATGTTTTTGCGATCGCCGAGCGGTACATCGGCGCTGTTGGTGAGATTAATTGTATCAATGAATTTCGACACCGGCACCGACTCGCCCGTGAGGGCGGCCTCCTCAATTTTGAGGCTTGCATTTTCGATTATCCTGCCGTCGGCGGGGACGGCATCGCCCGCTTCAAGCAGCACCACATCGCCGAGCGTAAGGTCTTCACTGCGCACGGAGACTATCTTGCCGTCACGCAGCACCTTGCTCGTGGCAGCGGACATTTCCTGCAGCGCTTCAATCGCCTTTTCGGCCTTGTTCTCCTGATAAACGCCCAACACGGCGTTCACGACGACAACGGCGAGGATGATGATAACATCAGCAAAGCTCTCGCCCTGCGTTATCGCCAGTATCCCGCTTATCGCAGCGGCGACCAGCAGGATGATTATCATGGGGTCTGCAAGCTGCTTTAAAAGCTGCTTTAGTATTGAGTCCTTCTTGCCCTCGGCAAGCTTGTTTTTGCCGTGCTCGGCAAGACGGCGCTCGGCCTCCTTTTCCGTTAACCCGTTTGCATCGGAGGAAAGCTCCGATATAACGGTCTCGGCATTTTCACAGTAAAATTTCATTCAAGCACCTCCCTGAATTTTGTTCCCCTTATTGAATATAAGCCCCTCGGCCTTGAGCTCCATTATGATGAGAAGGCCGATAGGCAGCGCAAACATTCCTATGCCTCCGGCAAGCTTGAGACCGACCCACAGGCATAGCAGCGTTGCAAGCGGGTGCAGCCCCACCTGCTTGCCGACTATCTTAGGCTCTGCGTACTGGCGCACGATGATGACGACCACCCACAGCACCGCAAGCCCGATGCCGACACCGACCTCGCCCTGCAAGAGTTTTATCGCCGCCCACGGCGCAAGCACAAGTCCCGAGCCGACGATGGGCAGAATGTCAAACACCGCAATGAGCAGCGCAATGACGATGGCGTTGTCAACGCCGATTATGAGAAGTCCGACGGCTATCTGAGCAAAGGTCATGAGCAGGATGAGCATATACGACTTGAGGTATTTGCCCACGATAACGCCCAGCGCACGCTTTGCCGTGCGCACGATGGTCTGCGCCCTTTCCGGCAGCACGCCGAGCACAGCCTGCGATATCCCGTCGTAGTCAAGGGCGAAGAATATCGACGCAATGATGCAGATGACCGTCGCCAGGAAGAAGTTCGGCAGCCCTGCGCCGATGGCGGATATCCAGCCGAGCACGGTTACGGAGAAATTCATGACCGCACTGCTGAAGGTGGACATGACATCCGGCAGCGCCGCCTCTACGCTTGAGCGCAGCTCGGGGTTATAGCGCTCAAGCTTATTAAGCGCATCACTGACGACCTCGGTCGCCCAGGGCTGGATGGTGTCGGTGAACATTTCCGGCAGCTTTGCCGCCCAGTCGGCGACAAAGGAGACCACACCTATCACCGCGAGCACCAATAGCCCCGCAATGACGAGGTAGCATAAGATGACCAGCAGCACCGTCAGAAACTTTTTGTTTATCTTCAGCCTCTGCGTTATCTTCCGCGCAAGCGACTGCATCGGCAGCGCGATCGCAAGTGCGATGAGAAACGGTGTCAGCGGCCCGAGCAGGTACTTTATAAACAGTGCCGCAATTAAAATTATCGCCGCCCAATAGGCGAATTTCAGAAGAAAATCCTTGTATTTTGCCTGTTCCATTCAATGACCACCCCAGATTTATTTTTATTTTCAGCCGACCAACGGTCGACTGAAAATAAAAAAAAGACTTTTACGACTTATTGTTTGTCGTAAAAGTCTTGCAAATACCAATAAAGTACCCGATGCACCGAGTCTGATGACTGCGTTGACGACGCACCGGACGCATAAAATGCGCAAGCTACTCCCTTTTAGGTAACTATAGCATATTTTTTCCGCCGCTGTCAATCAAATTTTACGCTCGGCAGGTTCCATTTATACGCCGTTGCCAGCACCCTGACCGCAAAAATGAACACCATGCCGATAACGGCCGAGAGGATGTCGTTAACGCCGACGATGTGCAGCACATAATACAGCACGCCGCCGCTTAGCGATGCCACAGCATAGACATGCTTTCTTAGCACCTTGGGCATCTTGTTTATCATCATGTCACGCAGCATGCCGCCGCCCACGCCGGTTATAACGCCGAGGGTGAGTATCAAAATGACATTGTCGCTCACGCCCATGGCCGTGTTCATGCCTGAGATGGTGAACACCGCGAGGCCGACAGCATCAAAGATGTTGTTTATCTCGGACAGCTTGTCCTTGTTCGCAAAATATTTCTCTTTTCTGATGTAAGCGTCGAAAAACACTATCAGCGACGCGAGCACCGCCGCAAGCAGGTACCAGTAGCTCACGAACATTCTCGGCGGGAGCTGACCGAGCAGCACATCGCGGATAACACCGCCGCCGAGCGCCGTGATAACGCCCAGAAACAGCACGCCGAAGATATCCGCATGGCGCTTTATCGCCGCCATCGCACCCGACACGGCGAACGCCGCCGCACCGATGAGCTCAAGAACAAACATCGTATTTTCCATCACACATTAAACCTGAACAGCGTTACGTCTCCGTCATGCATGACATAGTCCTTGCCCTCGCTGCGCACTAAGCCCTTTTCCTTTGCGGCCGCCATGCTGCCGCACTCACGCAGGTCGTCAAAGGCGACGATCTCGGCGCGGATGAAGCCGCGCTCAAAGTCGGTATGTATCTTGCCTGCCGCCTGAGGCGCTTTCGTGCCCTTCTTTATCGTCCACGCCCTGCACTCGTCAGGTCCGCAGGTGAGGAAGGATATAAGCCCCAGCAGCGCATACGAGCACTTTATCATGCGGTCAAGACCCGACTGCTCCATGCCCATCTCCTCGAGGAACATCTCTCGCTCCTCGGGCTCAAGGGCGGCTATCTCCTCCTCGAGCTTCGCGCATATCGGCAGCACCTGTGCACCCTCCGCCTCGGCAATGGTGCAAAGCTGCTTGTAGTAGTCGTTGTTCTCATAATCGGCAATGCCGTTTTCGTCCATGTTTGCGGCGTAGATGATGGGCTTAATGGTCAGCAGATCGCTCGTTGCGATAAGCTCCATGTCGTCCGGCTCGCACTCATAGCTGCGCACGCTCTTGCCCTCGTTAAGATGCTCCAGAAGTCCCTTGAAGACCTCGGCCTCGTGCAGGAACTTCTTGTCGCCCTTGGCGTTTTTGTTCGCCTTTTCGATGCGGCGCTCGACCATCTCCATGTCGGCCATGATAAGCTCAAGGTCAATGATCTCAACATCGCGCTTGGGGTCGGTGCCGCCCTCGACGTGGATGACATTCTCATCGTCAAAGCAGCGCACGACATGGATGATAGCGTCGGTGTTGCGGATATTCGACAGGAACTTGTTGCCCAGTCCCTCGCCCTTGGATGCACCCTTGACAAGACCTGCGATGTCGACGAACTCGATGACGGCAGGGGTGTACTTCTTCGGCTCGTAAATGGAGGCGAGAAAATCAAGGCGCTCGTCGGGCACGGTCACCATGCCGACATTGGGCTCTATCGTGCAGAACGGGTAGTTTGCAGACTCCGCCCCCGCGTTGGTGATAGCGTTAAAAAGCGTGGACTTGCCGACATTCGGCAGACCTACGATACCTAATTTCATGTTCTTCTCCTCAAATTTGGGCAGCCATTGGCTGCCCAAATTTTTTATATTACTCTTTGTTTTCGTCCTCGGGTTTGGTTTCGGGCTTTTCGGGCTCGTCGGTTATGCCTGCGGAGGGGTCGGTGGCGGGATCGTCGTCAAAGCGGGCGATCTTTCTTGCCGGGCGCTCGATGGTGCTGTCGTTATGAGCTTTACGAGCTGCCTTCTCAGACTCGGGCATGAACTCGTGATGCTCGAAGAAGTAGTTAAACTCGTCGGCATCCATAGTCTCGTTAACGAGCAGGTACTCGGCTATCGAACGCAGCTCGTCGGCGTGCTCGGTGAGTATCTTCTCGCACTGAGCCGAGGCCTCGTCGAATATGCGCTTGACCTCCTCGTCGATGAGACCGGCAGTCTCCTCGGAGTAGCTCTTGGTCGTACCGAAGTCGCGGCCGATGAAGATGCTGTGGTCGGAGCTGTCATACAGGATAGGTCCGAGCTTTTCGGACATGCCGTAGCGCATGACCATGCTTCTTGCGATGTTGCTGGCCTGCTGGATATCGCCGGATGCGCCGGTGGAGATATCGTCGAGGAACAGCTTTTCGGCGATCCTGCCGCCGAGGGCCATGACGATGCTCTCGTACATCTCGCTCTTGGACTTGAAGTTCTCCAGATCCTCCTGCGGGCGGAACAGCGTAAAGCCGCCTGCCATGCCGCGGGGGATGATGGTTATATAGTGCACGGGGTCGACATTCTTAAGATATCTGCCCGCAACGGCGTGGCCGGATTCGTGGTAAGCGGTAAGGCGCTTTGCCTTGTCGCTCATCTTACGGCTCTTCTTTTCCGGACCCATCTCGACCTTGAGGATAGCCTCCTCGCAGTCTTCCATGGTGATGAAGCGGTGCTTACGGCGAACAGCCAGCAGAGCCGCCTCGTTCATGAGGTTTTCAAGGTCAGCGCCCGAGAAGCCGGGAGTGCCCTTTGCGATGCTGTTGAGGTCGACATCCTCGGCAAGCACCTTGCCCCTTGCATGTATCTTGAGTATCGCCTCACGACCCTTGATATCGGGAAGGCCGACATAGACCTGACGGTCAAAGCGGCCGGGACGCAGCAGAGCGTTATCAAGGATATCTGCACGGTTCGTTGCCGCCATGACGATAACGCCCTCGTTGTTGCCGAAGCCGTCCATCTCGACGAGCAGCTGGTTTAGCGTCTGCTCACGCTCGTCGTGACCGCCGCCGAGACCCGAGCCTCTCTGACGGCCGACAGCGTCGATCTCATCGATGAAGATGATCGCAGGAGCGACCTTCTTTGCCTGGTCGAACAGGTCACGCACACGGCTTGCGCCGACACCGACATACAGCTCAACAAAGTCAGAGCCGGATATCGACAAGAACTGCACGCCCGCCTCACCGGCGACTGCCTTTGCAAGCAGGGTCTTACCTGTTCCCGGAGGGCCTACGAGCAGCACGCCCTTGGGGATGCGTGCGCCCATATCGGTAAACGAGCGGGGATTTTTAAGAAATTCCACCAGCTCCTGAAGCTCTTCCTTTTCCTCATCGGCACCCGCGACATCGGCAAAGGTCTTCTGATTTTTCTCCTCACTGCCGAGGCGAGTCCTCGCCTTGCCGAACTTGTTGATGCCGCCGCCGACACCGCCGCCGCCATTGGCCTTGGTCATCATGACGACCCAGAACACCATCAGGCCGATCAGCAGAACATAGGGGATTAGCTGTATCCACCAGGACGAGCGGACAGGCTCGATCTGATATTCTTTAATAATACCGTCCTTATACTGCTGCTCGATGGTGTCGCCGAGGTCTTCGTAGAACAGCGAGAAGCTGTACATGGTGTACTTGACCTCTTTTGTGCCGTCCTTTGCATTCGCGTCTCTGACCTTCATAGTCAGCTCATTGCTCGTGCCGTCATAGACAAACGACTGCACCTTTTCGCTCGTGAACAGATCCTTGACCTCGGAGTAGGTCATCTTGTTGGTGTCCTTGGAGGTCGTGAGCATGTACACGGTACATGCAATCAGCACGAATATAAGAACATAAAAACCTATATCTCTTGTTCGATTTCGTTTGGGATTCAATTGATCACATCCTCTTGGTCTGAGTAAATTTCGGGTTTGAGAACGCCGATATAGGGGAGATTGCGGTAAAGCTCGTTATAGTCAAGTCCGTAGCCGACGACGAACGCGTCGGGGACCTCAAAGCAGGAATACTTTGCGTACACGGGCGCTTTTCTGCGCGAGGGCTTATCCATCAGCGTTGCGATGGTGATAGACGCAGGCTTGCGGCCGGAAAGATAATTTTGCAGATAGCTTAGCGTTACGCCCGAATCGAGGATATCCTCGACCATGACGACGTGTCTGCCCTCGATATTCTGGCTCAGATCCTTCTGAATGGACACAGCGCCGGTCGAGGTCGTACCCTTATAAGAGGACACGGCCATAAAATCCACGGAGCAGGGTATCGTCACATGGCGCATAAGGTCGGACATGAACACGAAGCAGCCCTTCAAAACGCCGACAAAAAGAGGATCCTTACCCTCGAAATCCTTTGAGATCTGCTCGCCGAGCTCCTTGACCTTGGCTTCGATCTCCTCCTCGGTGAAAAACACTCTTTCTATGTCGTTTTTCATATCTTTACTCATTTTTTAAATTGTCCCCCGTACGGTCAGTTTTTATTTATCGTAACACGCAGCACGGTGTCTCCCGGCATTGCCGAGCAGCGCTCGGCAATGCCGAAGCCGTAAACTGCGATAATTCCCTTTTCGTCACGCAGCACCGGAGTTAAGCTCCGTTCAAGCTGCGTCATTTTCGCCTCCGAAAAAAGATCCTTGAGGCTTTTGGTGCATTTTCTGCCGTTTAAGCGTATTTTGTCCCCATCTTTGCGGGAAGTAAAGAATATCGTACCACAAACGGCGTCAAAATTAAAGAAGAAAGTATTTAATGATTTGAAAACTTTGCTGTTTTGGGGCAATATCTCGCACTCAACAGTGAACTCGCCGTCCCCGACGACCGTTTTCTCGCCGATACTAAGCTCAGTATCCGGCAGAACGACAGGCTTTTGGCCGAAATACAGCCTGCCACGGTCGGCGGTCACGCGCATGCCGTGGATATCGGCGTGGGCAATGGTCTTGGACTGCATGATATCAAACAGTGCCTTTGTGTGCCCCGCCGTGAGACTGCGGCCGCAAATTCTGCGCAGCACCCGCGATGCCACGGGTCTGGGCAGCGCCGCAAGCTCTGCTATAGGCAGCGAGCCGTTTTCAAAATGCTCGCTTATAAAATCAGCGGCCAGCTTGTCTAAAAACTCCTCGTCGGCGCGCAGGAGCTCTGCCGTGCGCAGTGCCGAGGCGGAAAACGCCGGATTTATGCCGCACAAAACGGGCATAACCCGATGGCGGATAACATTTCGCGTATAATCGTCGGTGTCGTTCGTGCTGTCAGTGATATGCGGGACACCGTTTTCAGTTAGATACGCTTCTATCTGCGCGCGGCTCGTCGCCAAGAGCGGACGGATGAGCCTGCCGCGCACCGGCGGGATGCCGCACAGGCCCTTTGCGCCTGCGCCCCGGGTGAGGTTCAAAAGCACGGTCTCGGCGTTATCGTCGCTGTTATGCGCCGTGGCTATCGCCGTGCAGCCGAGCTTATCCGCGGCACTTTCCAAGAACTCATAGCGCAAATGCCTTGCCGCTTCCTCGGTGGACATGCTGTGTTGCTCGGCATACGCCGCAACATCGGCGCTGCCCGTTTCGCACACGATGCCGTGCTCTTTGCACCAAGTCTCGACAAATGCTTCGTCACGGTCGGCCTCTGCACCACGCAGACGGTGGTTAAAATGCGCCGCCGCAACGGTTATGCCTAAGCCTTCGGCGCTGCTGCTCAGAAAATGCAGCAGGCACATGGAGTCTGCCCCGCCGGATACGGCGCACAGGACTTTTGTGCCCCTCGGGAGCATGCCGTGCCTATTTATAAAATCAATAATCGTCTTCATTGAGGTTTCCCTCGTATGCTGCGAAGGTGGTGTACTCGGCGAGCCATGCAAGCTTCACCGTGCCGGTCTGACCCTTTCTGTTCTTGAGGACTATCGCCTCGGAGACATTCGGCTCCTCGCACTCGGCATTGTAGTAGCCCTCGCGGTACAGGCCGATGACCACGTCGGCATCCTGCTCGATAGCGCCGGATTCGCGCAGGTCGGAAAGCATCGGGCGCTTGTTCGGGCGGCCCTCGCTGGCTCGGCTCAGCTGCGACAGGCAGATGACCGGAACGTTCAGCTCCTTAGCCATTATCTTGAGCATACGGCTGATATCGCTGACGACCTGCTGACGGTTCTCGCCCGCGTACTTGCGGCTGTCGCCTCCGGCCGACTGCATGAGCTGGAGATAGTCGATGACCACAAGGCCGAGATTTGATATCCTGCGGCACTGTGCGTTCATGTCCGAGACCGACAGCATAGGGTTATCGTCGATGCGCATGTCGGTGGCGCTCAGTACCTGCGCTGCCGCCGCGATGCGCTTCCACTCGTCGGAGTTTAACTGACCTGTGAGCAGATTCTGCGACGGGACAAGTCCCTCGCCGGCAAGAAGCCTGCTCACAAGCTGCTCACGGCTCATTTCAAGCGAGAACACCGCAACGGTCTTGCCGCTCTTCTTCGCGACATTCATCGCGATATTCAGCGCGATACTCGTTTTGCCCATGCCGGGTCGCGCGGCGATGAGTATGAGCTCGCCCTTGTTAAGGCCGAGGATGTATCGGTCAAGGTCGTTAAGCCCCGTCGACAGGCCGGGTATCTTCTGCCCGCTGGACGCAGCCTCGGACAGGTTTGAGTAAACCGTCTGCACGACGGTGGATATCGGCACGAGTCCGCCGACTACCCTGCCCTGACGCAGAGCGTATATCTTGCGCTCGGCAGCCTCGAGCATGTTCTCGGCCTCGCCCGTGCCCTCGTAGACAAGGGTATTTATCTCATCGGCCGCCGCTGCGAGATTGCGCAAAAGTGCCCTGTCGCTGACGATGGCCGCGTACTCCAGCACATTTGCCGCCGTAGGGGTGATGCGCATGAGCTCGGCAATGTACGCCGTGCTCGTTTCGCGAAACACGCCACGGGTCTTCATCTGGTCGAGCACGGTGATGGGGTCTATCGTCTGACCGTAGGAGAACATGGAATATATCGTCTCGAATATATCCCTGTTTTGCTGAATATAAAATTCCGCGCCTTTGAGGCGTTCGATGACATCGGGTATGCACCTTGTGTCGATAAGCATAGAGCCGATAACGGCCTGCTCTGCGCTTGCCGAGTGGGGCGCCTGTCTGCCCAACAGTTCTTCCATGTTCCCGCTCCTTAGTTTGAGTTAATTATGCCTCTATAACGAGCACATTGATAGTGCCGCTGACCTCGTAGCCGAGCTTTGCCTTGATCTGATATGCGCCGAAGGTCTTGATAGGCTCAGCCTGCACGATCTTGTTCTTCTCGATCTCGATGCCGTGCTGCTCCTTGAGGGCTGCGCTTATCTCCTGCGAGGTGACTGCACCGAAGAGCTTGCCAGCACCGCCGGCCTTTGCGCGGATGGTGACGGTGATCTCGCCGAGCTTGGCGGCGTTAGCCTCAGCCTCGGCCTTTTCTCTTGCCATCTGAGCGGCCTTGGCCTTCTCCTTGAGCTTGAGTGCGTTTATATTGTCCGCCGTTGCCTCGCTGGCGAGCTTTCTCGGCAGCAGGTAATTGCGAGCGTAGCCGTCGGAGACCTCCTTGAGCTCGCCCTTCTTGGCCTTGCCCTTGACATCAACATTAAAAATGACCTTCATAATTTTTATCCTTTCCCGTGATATATCACGAATCCATATATTCATCTATCGCCGCAAACAGCTTGTTTGCAGCGTCCTGCAGGCTGATATTATCAAGCTGCGCCGCAGCAGCCGCTCTGTTGCCGCCGCCGCCGAGGCGTTCCATGATAAGCTGCACGTTAACATCGCCAATTGACCTTGCCGAGACGAACACGCCGCCTTCATCGGTCGGGTACATGACCATCGAGGCATCAACGCCTGCGACATTCAGAAGCTCATCGGCAGCCTGCGCTGCGACAACTCTGTTGTGCGGCTTGTCCGGTATCGCGACCGCCACCGAGCGGTAAAGCCGCGCGCCCTGGAGTATCTTATACTTTTCGACTGTCTGCTCAAGGCCGCTCTGCATGAGCTTTTTGACATCGACAGTGTCCGCTCCCGCTCTGCGCAGGAATGCCGCCGCGTCAAAGGTGCGATAATTTGTACGCAAGGTAAAGCTCTTGGTGTCAAGAACTATGCCGGAGAGTATCGCCTCCGACTCACACGGCAGAAGCTTCGGCTCATCGAGCGCGACCTCGAGTATCTCCGCCATGAGCTCGCAGGTCGACGACGACGCGGGCTCAATGTAGCTGAGATCTGCATTGTCGATATATGTTGCCGCTCTGCGGTGATGGTCAATAACAGCCACCTTGTTGCACGATTGCAAAAGGCGCAGATCCTCGACCTGCTCGGGACGGTTCGTGTCCACAACAACGAGCAGAGTCTTGCTGTCAGCTGCGAGCATCGCCTCCTGCGCGTCTATGAAAATGTCCTTATATTCGGGCGTTTTCACGAGCATTTCGACAAGGGACTTTGCCATGGTCTTTTCGGTGTCGGCAACGATGTTCGCCCTTATGCCGTTTTTGCGGGCGATTATGCACACGGCAACGGCAGCGCCGATGCTGTCCATATCGCTGAAGCGGTGACCCATGACGAGCACCTGCGACGCGTCCTGGATGAGCGAGTCGAGCGCATTTGCCATGACTCGGGACTTGACCTTCGTTCTGGTGTCGCTCTCGCTGACCTTGCCGCCGAAGAAATCGAAGTTAAAGCGGTTTTTGATGACCGCCTGGTCGCCGCCGCGGCTGAGCGCCATGTCGCTTGCGAGCATCGCGAATTGCAAAGCTTCGCTGAGGTTTGCCGCGTCACGGCCGATGCCGATGCTGAGCGTTGCATGGATGCCGACGGAGTTTGCTATCTGGTGCACCTCGTTTAGAAGCCTGAACTTTTCGTCGATCACGCCCTGCATATACCGCTCCTCAAACACCATGAGGTAGCGGTCGCGGTCAAAGCGGATGAGAATGCCGTCCTTATTCTCGCCCCACTGGGCAAGCTTGTCCCCTATAGCATCGCGCAGGTCGTTTCTCGCACGCTCGGGCTGATTTTTCATCAGCTCGTCATAGTTATCTATCGTCACGACCGCCGCAATGGGTCGGGATATCTCATACTCGTGGCGGATATCGTCGTAATCTGTGACATCTATCCAATACGCGATGCCCATAAAGTTCTGGTCGCCGTCATCACGCGGTGAGCGCACGATGTTACCGCATATCTGATATTTCCTGCCGCCTACATGGAGCAGGCTCGGGCACTGGCTTTTGCCCTCCATGAGCCACTTGCCGGAAAACTCGGGCACGAGCTCTGCAACGCTACGATCGGTCCTCATACCGTTAAGGCCGCATATCGAGAAAAACTTCTCGTTGCCCCACACGATGCGCGAGTCGTTTAGTCTGAAAACGACGATGGGCAGCGGAAAATTCATGAGCGTATTGTTCTTTGCCGTCTCCGTGTCGTAGGTAACGGACTCTATATACGCCTTTAGCGCCTTACGCTTGCGGCTGCGGTTTATAAACGAATATATCACCAGCGCAAGAATGGCAACGCCCTCGGCTGCGGCAAGGTAGTAATTTTTAAGTATAAGCGTCGCAACGGCGAACACGATGAGGAAAAACAAAAACGGCATCGTATTCGGTTCAAACACGCTTTGTGATTTGTTCTTTTTCATTTTTGTCTCCGCAAATACAAATTGATATTAAATTATATCAAAGTATTGCCATGATTACAACAGCAAAAGAATAATAAATTTTGCATCCGTGCGCAAAATAGCATCGGGAGCGTGATGCATTTGAAAGCGATAATTATGGCAGGCGGCGAGGGCAAGCGCTTAAAGCCCGTGAGCGGCGACACGCCGAAGCCCTTAGTTCCGCTGTGCGGCAGGCCGGTCATGGAGCATATCGTGCTGCTACTTAAAAAGCACGGCATAACGGATATCTGCGCAAGCTTAAGGTACAGACCCGATGATATAAAAAGTTGCTTCGGCAGCGGCGAAAGGCTGGGCGTTAACATGCAGTACATGACCGAGGATGAAGCTCTCGGCACAGCGGGCGGCGTTAAAAACTGCGCCGATTTCTACGGAAATGACGATTTTCTCGTCATAAGCGGCGACGCAGCCTGCGATTTTGACCTCACCGAGCTTATGAAAGCGCATAAAGAGCACCGCCCCGCCGTCACCATTGCGCTGTACCCGCACCCGGAGCCTCTGCGCTACGGGCTTGCGCTGTGCGGCAGGGATCACTGCGTACACTCGTTTATAGAAAAGCCCGATTGGGAGCATGTTGTCACAAACCTCGTCAACACCGGTGTTTACATCGTGTCGCCTAAAGCTATGGAGCTCGTGCCGGAGGGCGCGGTCTTTGACTTTGCAAAGGGTCTTTTCCCCGCACTTTTAGACCGCGGCAAAAAGCTTCTCGGCTGCCCGCTCGACGGCTACTGGTGCGATATCGGCACGCCGAAAAGCTACTATCAGTGCTGCGTCGATGCGCTTGACGGCAAGCTGAATGTCGAGCTGACAAACGGCTTTGAAAAGTCCCCGACCGAGGAGAAAAAGCACGGCGAGGAGAGAAAATTCATGCACCGCGAGCAGGTCTCCTGCGCAGACAGAGCGCGGCTCATGGATCGCATCTGCGCTGCGTTCATGGACATGGGAGCAGAGTTTGACGACGGCTTTTGCTTTCGCGGCTCTGACTACGAACTTCACATAAGCGCCGTGCCGGACGCTGCCGCCGTGCGCATTTGCGCAAATGCCGCCGACACCGAGCTTGCCCGTGAGCTTGCCGTTTCGGCCTCCGAGCTTGTGCATGAGATGGAAAACCGTCTTGATAAATAGGCGATTTGGCTATATAATTAGTCAAACCTGTTTTGTGTTTGGAGGTATACATATGGACATTGAGAAAACCGTTAAAAATTTGGAGCGCCGCGGCTTTGAGGTGAGCCGCTTCGAGACCAAGGAGGAAGCCGCCGAATATCTCACGGGCAAAATCCACGACACCACTGTCGGCATCGGCGGCTGCAAGACCGCTCAGCAGATGGGGCTTTATGAAAAGCTCGTCAACTGCGGAAACGAGGTCTACTGGCACTGGGTAAAGCCCGGTGACGAGACGCTTTGGCACGAGCTCGATGCCAAGGTGTTTATATCAAGCGCAAACGCCATCGCCGAGACGGGCGAAATTATAAACATCGACGGCAAGGGCAACCGCCTTGCGGCACTCGCCTTCGGCAAAAAGCGCGTGTTCATCGTTGCCGGTGTGAACAAGCTCTGCGACGATTTTGACAGTGCGCTCTACCGTGCCCGCAATGTCGCAGCCACGCAGAATGCGACCCGCTTTGACGTCAAAACACCGTGCAAGATCGACGGCAAGTGCCGCGACTGCCGCTCGCCGCAGCGTATCTGCAACGCCCTGCTGGTTCTGTGGGGACCGATGATGGAGATGGAGAGCGTCGAGGTCGTGCTCATAAACGAAGAATTGGGGATGTAAGATATGTATCTTGACTGGACATATATCGTTCTTGTCCTGCCAGCCGTGCTGTTTGCCATGTGGGCAAGCGCCAAGGTGAACAGGACGTTTGAAAAGTACAAGCGCAGCTATAATTCGCGGCAGATAACCGGTGCGCAAGCGGCTCGCTGGGTGCTCGACCGCAACGGGCTAACGAATGTCCGCATCGAGCATATCTCGGGCTCGCTCACCGATCACTACGACCCGAGCACGAATGTCGTGCGGCTTTCCGACGATGTGTACGGCAGCACCTCGACCGTCGCTGTCGGCGTTGCCTGCCACGAGGTGGGGCACGCCATCCAGCACGCAACGAACTATGCGCCCGTGAAGATCCGCACCGCCATCGTCCCGATAACGAACATCGGCGCGAAAATTTCCGTGCCGCTCATCATTATCGGTCTGCTTCTTGCATCGTTCGGCGATATATTTATCATCCTCGCCTACGCCGGTGTCGCCTGCTTCGGCCTGAGCACCGTTTTCCAGCTGGTTACGCTGCCGACGGAGTTTGATGCAAGCCGCAGGGCGCTGAACACCATCGAGGAGACGAACCTTTTGACCGGCGAGGAGTATAATCAGGCAAAGCAGGTGCTCACAGCCGCTGCTATGACCTATGTTGCGGCACTGGCGGTCTCGCTCATGCAGCTACTCAGATTTCTTGTCATTGTCGGCGGCAGGAATCGTGACTAAGGAGGTCAAAACATGATAACCAGAAAAGACGAGCATAAGCTCGATAACGCAAACGGCGTTTTCGGCGGCGAAGGCAGTGTGCAGTTTTTCCGCCTCATCGAAAAGCCCGAGGAGCTTTATAACAAGGGTCGTGTGTTCTCGATAACCACCCTGCCCAAGGGCAGCGAAATAGGCTGGCATGTACATAACGGCGACGGCGAGTTTTACCACATGCTCTCCGGCGTTGCCGAGTACAGCGACAACGGCAAAACAGTCACCCTCAGCGCAGGCGACACCGCCTTCTGCCCCGACGGCGAAGGCCACTCGATAAGAAACAACAACGACGAACCCGTCGTGTTCCTCGCGCTTGTCATTTACAACTGAATTTGACGCAAAAAATCTCGCATTGCACAAAGCAATGCGAGATTTTTTATTAATTCGAGTATTTATGTGCGTTCTCTAGGACCATTTCCTTGACCTTGAGAAGGCGAACCTTTGTGGAGTTTTCGTTCTCCTCAAGTTTCATGGTGATGTAGCGGATGTTCTCCTCAAGCTCGGGGATCATGACATACTCAAGGGCATTTACCCTGCGGCGTGTCTTTTCGATCTCCTCGGCTAATAGCTGCATAGTCTTTTCGATCTGCGCAAGCTCCAGCATATCCTCAAACACCTTTGCCATCTGCTCGAGCGCATCGTCAAGCTCGCCCGAGGTCTGCGCAAAGCCGTAGGGGTATATCTCCGACGGATCATTGTTCTTCGTGTGGAACGAATACTCCGGCACATTGACGCTCATGATGTTTTTAAACTCGATGCCGAGCTCCACGCTCTGCCGCGGGTACAAAAGCGCCTGCTCAAGCACCTCCGGCGACATGATCGCGCTTGCGACCTGCAATGACGCAAACGATGCCGTGAGGCCGGTCTCGACACGCTCGCGCAGCTGCTTATTGAGCTTTACTATGTCCATAAACCTGCGCATAAGCTCATCGCGCTTATCCTTCATCAGCTTATGGCCGCGGCGGGCGGTCTTGAGTCTGCCCTTGAGCTGCTTGAGCATCATTCTTGTGGGGGTTATCGTGGTGCCTGCCATTAAAGCCGCCCCCTCACTTCATGTATTTCTCGATAAACTCGGGCTTGATGCGCTTGAGCTCTGCTCTGGGCAGGATGCTCAGCAGCTTCCAGCCGAGGTCGAGAGTTTCTTCGATGCTTCGGTTAGTGGTATTGCCCTGATTGACATACTCCTTCTCGAACTCCTCGGCAAACTTTGCAAACAGCTTGTCGTCGTCAGAGAGGGCTGCTTCGCCGAGTATGGTCATGAGCTCCTTTGCGTCCTTGCCGCGTGAGTAGGCAGCAAACAGCTGGTTCATCGTGCCTGCGTGATCCTCACGGGTCTTGCCGACACCGATGCCCTTGTCCTTGAGTCGGCTCA
This sequence comes from Oscillospiraceae bacterium, assembly GCA_963627445.1. Lineage (GTDB taxonomy): Bacteria > Bacillota > Clostridia > Oscillospirales > Oscillospiraceae > F23-B02. The sequence continues at coordinate 28,761 of CAVGBM010000098.1, forward strand.
GCGACGGGAGAACATCGATGGGCGGCACTATGCCCTTGCGATGGAGGTCACGGGAGAGGATGATCTGACCCTCGGTGATGTAGCCGGTAAGGTCGGGGATGGGGTGGGTCTTGTCGTCTTCCGGCATGGTCAGGATGGGGATCATCGTGATCGAGCCGGCGCGGCCTATACGGCGGCCGGCGCGCTCGTACATCGTTGCAAGGTCGGTGTACAGGTAGCCGGGGTAGCCGCGGCGGCCGGGGACTTCCTTCTTTGCTGCGGAGACCTCACGCAGAGCCTCGGCGTAGTTTGTGATATCGGTGATGATGACAAGCACCTGCATATCCTTCTCAAACGCCAGATACTCGGCAGCGGTCAGCGCCATACGCGGCGTTGCGATACGCTCGACGGCGGGGTCGTTTGCGAGGTTCGAGAAAATGACGGTACGGTCGATAGCGCCGGTGCGTCTGAAGTCGTTTATAAAGTACTCGGACTCCTCAAAGGTGATGCCGACGGCGGCAAACACGACAGCGAAGTTTTCGCCGTCGCCGAGGACCTTTGCCTGACGGGCGATCTGAGCCGCCAGTGCCGCATGGGGAAGGCCGGATGCGGAGAAAATGGGCAGCTTCTGGCCTCTGACGAGGGTGTTAAGTCCGTCGATCGCGGAAACGCCGGTCTGAATGAACTCTGCCGGATATGCGCGGGCAGCGGGGTTTATCGGCAGGCCGTTAATGTCACGGTAAGCGTCGGCGATGATGTCCGGGCCGCCGTCAATGGGTCTGCCCATGCCGTTGAAGACACGGCCGAGCATATCCTCGGAAACGGCAAGCTCCAGCGGGTGGCCGAGGAAGCGCACCTTGGTCTGGGCAAGGTTTATGCCCTGCGCCGATTCAAACAGCTGTACGACGGCACGGTCGCCGTCTACCTCGAGCACCTTGCAGCGGCGTACCTCGCCGTTAGGCAGCTCTATCTCCGCCAGTTCGTCATATGTGACACCCTCAACACGGTCAACGACCATCAAAGGGCTGGCGATCTCTCTAATAGTTTTATACTCTTTTATCATGCGTCTTCACCTCCGGCAATGACCTCATCGATCTCGGCTCGCATCTGCTCGAGTATCGCCTCGTACTCCTGCTCGTACTTATCGGGAGCGATCATCTTTGCGCGGCCGATCTTTTCTCTTGCGGATATGGCAAACAGCTTCTTCATCGGTGCTCCCTTGGAAAGCGCCTCTCTGCCGAGCTTATCGAAGCTCAGGATGAGGTTCATGAGCTCAAACTGCTTGCCGTAGGAGGAATATGCGTCCTCATCGACGAAGGCGTTCTGCTGCAGGAAGTCCTCACGCAGCATCTTGGCCGTCTCCATGGTCAGGCGGTCGGCGGGGCTGAGCGCGTCCTGGCCGACGAGGCGGACGATCTCCTGAAGCTCGCTCTCCTCCTGGAGGATGTGCATGGCCTTGTCTCTGTTTGCCATGTACTCCTCGCCGAACTCGTTTTTGTACCAGGTCTCGAGGGTGTCGACGTACAGCGAGTAAGAGGTCAGCCAGTTTATAGCCGGGAAGTGCCGGGCATAGGCCAGCGACGAGTCGAGTGCCCAGAAGACCTTGACTATACGCATGGTTGCCTGCGAGACAGGCTCGGAAATGTCGCCGCCCGGGGGCGAGACAGCGCCGATCGCGGTGACAGAGCCGTGGCGCTCATCGGCACCGAGACACTCAACGCAGCCTGCTCTTTCATAGAACTGCGCGATACGGGAGGCGAGGTATGCGGGGTAGCCTTCCTCGCCGGGCATCTCCTCAAGACGGCCGGACATCTCACGCAGAGCCTCAGCCCAACGGGAGGTGGAGTCAGCCAGAACTGCGACATCGTAGCCCATGTCACGGAAGTATTCTGCGATGGTGATGCCGGTGTAGATGGAAGCCTCACGGGCTGCAACGGGCATATCGGAGGTGTTCGCGATAAGCACGGTGCGCTTCATAAGAGGCTCGCCGTTGCGGGGGTCGGTAAGCTCGGGGAACTCCATGAGAACGTCGGTCATCTCGTTGCCGCGCTCGCCGCAGCCGATGTAAACGACGATGTCGACATCCGACCACTTTGCAAGCTGGTGCTGGACAACGGTCTTGCCCGAGCCGAAGGGGCCGGGGACTGCCGCCGTGCCGCCCTTTGCGATGGGGAAGAGCGTATCGATGATACGCTGGCCGGAGTTCATGGGTCTGGAGGGCATGAACTTCTTTGCATAAGGGCGGTTTATACGAACCGGCCACTTCTGCATCATGGTAAGCTCATGGCGCACCTTATTGCCGTCCTCAATAACGGCGACGGTCTCGGTAACGGTGAATGTACCGGACTCGATGGAAACGACGGTACCGCTCATGGTGGGAGGCACCATTATCTTGTGAAGAATTGCGCTGGTCTCCTGCACGGTGCCGATAACATCGCCGCCGGAAAGCTTATCGCCGACCTTTGCAACGGGAGTGAACTCCCACTTCTTTTCACGGTTAAGTGCCGGCACATCAACGCCTCTGCTGATGGTGGAGCCGACACGCTCTCTGATCTCGGGCAGGGGTCTCTGAATGCCGTCATAGATGTTCTCCAGCATACCCGGTCCGAGCTCAACGGACATGGGCATGCCCGTGCTTTCGACAACTGCGCCCGGGCCGATGCCGGAGGTCTCCTCGTAAACCTGGATGGAGGCCTTGTCGCCGGTCATATTCAGTATCTCTCCGATAAGTCTCTGGGAGCCGACACGGACGACATCGGATACATTGGCGTCAGCCAGACCCTCTGCGACCACAAGCGGGCCGGAAACTTTAGTTATAGTTCCGCTCATTATTTTCTCTCCTTAATTATTTTCAAGGATATTCGTGCCTATCGCACGCTCGACCGCAGCATTAAGAGCCGACAGACCCAAGCCGAGGCTGCCCTCTCTGCCCGGGATAAGGATTATCGCAGGCATGGGGCTGTCCTTATATTTGTCTATCTCCGAACTGAGCTCGGCGGCGAGGTTTTCCTCGATGTAGATTATCGCAACATCTTCCCTTTCACGGGTCAGACTGCGCAGAACTTTCTTTGCCTCGGCGGCATCCGCAACGGGATACACCTCAAGGCCGAGCGCCGTAAAGCCCATGACGGTCTCGCGACCGCCGATGACCGCAATTTTAAGCATATAGATCACGCAGCCTTTCATGTATAGTCTCGGGAGCGATGCCCGCAAGGCGGCCGGTGAGTATCATCCTGACGGCGGTTATCTCGGTCTCCTGCGCAGCGATGAATGCCGCGACGGCCTCCTCGCCGAAGGCAACGAGCTTTGCCTTTTTAAGATACTCTGTCAGCGCATTGTCGCAGGCCTTCTCAAAATCGGTCATTCTGCCGCCGAAGCACGCCTGAGCGCCGCAAAGTGCTGCCTTTTCGAGTATCGTATTTGCGTACAGTGCCGAGAGCGTTTCCTCGGACGAGCTTGCAGCGCAAACACGGTCAATGTCAACATTGCCGCCCGGGATGAGCGCTGCAAACAGGAAGTCTGCGTCCTTGCGCATCCTCACGGTGCGCACTGCGCTGCGCAGATTGATGCTGTCGATGATAAGCTTCACATAGCCGACTAAAAATCCACTGCCGGTTTCCTTTGCCATGTCGAGCATTTCCTTATAGCAGGCTCTGTCGAGCTCAAAGTCGGCAAGCTGGGGGTTTGCCGTTCTTGCTAGGATGCTCTTTGCCTCGGCGGCAGCGCGGGCAAGCTCCTTGGGCAGTGCCGAGAAGCTGTCGGTGGAGATGCACTCGACCATGGTCTCAGGCTTCACTCTGCCGCAGGGGCTTAATAGATCAGTTCTCGTGTCGCCGGTTTTTATGACGGTCTTTGCGTTGTGGTAGTCATATGTGACGCGGAACACATCGATGACCGTCTTGTCGGGTGCGAGCCGTCCGAGCTCCGAGAACATCTCCTCCTGACGGCGGGAAAGCGCCTGCTCTATCTCCTTTGCGCCCATTGCGGACATGTCCTCATATCCGCTGTCGCACAGAAGCTTTGCCGCTTCCTCGAAGCTTTGAGCCGAGAGCATACGCTCGGCCTTTTCACCGGTGAGCATCTTGGCTTCTCTGGCTCTGAGCATGGCCGACAGGCACAGGTAATCTTTTTTATTACACTTTTTGTTAGCCAAATCTTAACCTCCCTTTCGGGCATGCTCATTCAAACAGCACATTTGCGACCTCGGCCACCATGGTCTTGTGGCAGCGGTCAGCGAGCATTTCCGCACTGCAATTGAGCTCTATTCCGTTTTCTATGAGAACAAAGCCGCCGCAGATATTGACAGGCTCGCCTGCGACCGTGAGCTTTCCGACCTTGCCCTGGGCTGCCAGCAGCTCGTTTGCCTTATCTGCTATGCGCTGTCCGCATTCATCTTTATCGTTTTTGCAGAAGTACATCGTCTCCGTGCCGGTCTGCGACACCTTGGCTGCCATTTCGGCGAACAAAGCCACATACTCGTCCCGGGGCAGCTCGCACAGGAGCGATACGGCCTTTGCAAAGGTCTCGACCACTCTTTCCTGCTTTGCGCCCAGAACGCTCTTCTTGGCTTCCATCTCGGCCATACGGAGCTTGCGGCCGTACAGCGCCTCGCACTCGGCCTCGCCCTCACGAATGAGCCTGTCGTAAGCCTCCTGCGCTGCTTTCTCGCCGGCACTGCGAATTTCTTCTGCTTTTTTGTTTGCCTCATCAAGCAGCGCCTGAGCCTGAGCCTTGGCGTCGCTCTCTATATGGGCAATAATCTTTTCAGTGCCTTTCATACATCTAACTCCTTGTTTTTTATCAGAAGCTCAGGCCGTTGAGCATCAGGAAGGATGCCAGCAGGGACAAAATTGCGTAGAACTCAACGATGATGCAAAAGATCATGCCCTTGGACCAGTCGTCGGGCTTCTTTGCAAGAATGTTGATGGATGCCGCTGCGACCTTGCCCTGTGCAACTGCCGAAAGCAGACCGCCGATGGCGATGGGCAGACATGCGCTGAACACCTGCATGCCCTGCTCAACGGTCATGCCCGGAACGAGCTTGCCGAAAGCGAGGAACCAGATAACGAAGCCGTACAGACCCTGGGTGCCGGGGATGACCTGGATGATAAGTGCTTTACCGAACTTGCTGGGATCCTCTGCTGCCAGTCCCGCAGCTGCCTCACCGGCGATGCCGGTACCCTTTGCCGAGCCTACGCAAGCGAGAAACGCAGCCAGACCTGCGCCGAAAAGTGCAATGGCGTAACCGCCGATGGTGTTCAGAAATTCCATTATAATATCCTCCTAAATTTGTATATGTGTTTTTTATTCTTTTACATCGTAGTACCTGGAGTTGACCTTGAGGGGGCTGAACGGCTTGCCGCCGTCGACATAGAACTTGCCGAAGAACTCAAGGCACTGCAAGCGCAGGTCGTGAACAAAGCAGCCCAAAAGGTTAAGTCCGAAGTTGAGCGCATGGCCGATAATGAAGATGGCCAGGAATGCTAAGACCGTCAGGACATTCAGTCCGCCCGATTCAGCGGGCATGAGCGCGATGGTGTTGAAAACCTGAGCGACAACGCCGCCCGCGAGCATGAGCGCCATGATACGCGAGTACGACAGTATATCGCCGAACCAGCCGGTCAGCGTATTGTAGATACAGCCGAACGCTGAGCCTAACTTGCCGAAGGCGCCCTTTGAATGGCGACCTGCGCCGAACAGCAGCATGACGCTGCCGATGATGAGGATCACCACGCCGATAGTTCCGAGTACTGCCGGAGCGGAGGCAAACAGCATCGTGCTGCCCCAAACGATACCGCCGATGAGGATGATCCACAGCGAGCCCTCTTCAAATATGCCGTCGAGCAAATTACCTGCCTTGCACTTTTCCACAAAGCTTATCACCATGCCGGTGTTAAGGTGGAGAAGTCCGACGACCAGTGAGCCGTAGAGAACGGTGTTACTGTCATTTACGGGACTGAACAGATACGGCAGTCCCTCCCACGTGGAGGCGGGGTTTATAAGATGCACCAGGCGGTACGGGATATCGCCGAAGAAGCCGCCTGTCAGCGCACCCATCACAATGGTCGATATGCCCGCATACAAAAGCAGCTGGCAGAAAGCAAGCGTGCCGCCCTTGGGCTTTATCTTCTTCATCGCGACGATGGCCGCCAGCACCATCACAAGACCGTAGCCGATATCAGCCATCATAAGTCCGTAGATGATGATGAAAAACGGCGCCATCATCGGGTTTGCGTCAACACCGTTGTACGCCGGAAGGCTGTACATGTTGGTGATCATGTTCATGGAGTTTGTAAGCTTATTGCTCTTAAGCTCGACCGGAACATCGGGGTACTCGTCCTCGGTGGGGTCTTCGACCTCATATGCGCAGTCGAACTTACCAAGAAGCTTTTCAAGCTCGGCTTCCTTTTCCGCGGGGAACCAGCCGTCTAAAACGACGGTGCTCTGCGTTCCCATGAGCTTATCCTCGGCCTCGCAGTAGGCGATGTCGGTGTCGGCTCTGTCAGCCCAGAGCTGGAGAGCCGCTCTGTGCTCGGCCTTTGACTTGACATCCTCGATAAGCTGCTTTTTCTCCTTGGCAAGTGCCCTGAGCTCTGCCCTGTAGCCGTCGGTACATTCCTTGGGCGTGCCGGTAAGGCCGGAAAAGCTCATGAGCGAGAAGCTGTAGTCCCTCAGCGCCTCAAGCGCCTTTAGATGCTGCGAGCGGTGGCTGAGCAAAACGAGGTAGTGCTGGAGCTTATCCTTTGAAACTTCAAATAGCTCCGCCTCGTCGGCAGCCTCGGCAAGTTTTGCCCTTATATCGTCAAGCGAGGCCTTTGCCGGACATGCGCCGAGGAACATGATGCTGTCCCGCGTGCCCTCAGTTTCGAGGGGGCAGTCGAAGCTCAGCCACGGTGCAAGAGATTCGATAAGACCTCTTACACGGCTTTCCTCAGTGCCGATGCGCTTTATTCTGTCCTCATCGGCTATAAGACTCTCGGCCACGCTGCGATATTTTTCGAGGCTCTCTCTGTTCAGAAATTCCGAAAGCGCCACATCGGGCTTTGCCGACAGCAGTGAGCTTTTCGCCGGAGCATATGTATTGAGCACTCCGATAGCCTGCTGTAAAAGCGCCTTTTCGGCTCTGCGCTCGGAAACGCTGCTCGACTCCCGGCTCAAATACTGAGAAAGCTCCGGGGCAATGCCGTCATTTTCCGGCTCCCGAAGCTCAACACAGCCGAAAATCATCAGTTGCTTGAGCAGCTCCTCCTTCTGATCCCGAACAGCCATCAGCCTCAGCTTTTTCATTTTTACGATGGCCATTAACTGTTCACGATCCTTTCTACGACCATAGTCGCCGTGCTTGTGATTCGCTTGTCGGCTCTGGCGTTGAGTACCGCAACCTTGGTTTCGGCAGCACTATTGATTTTTTCGATCTCCTCGGCGGCCTTGGCCTCGGTGCGGCCTATCATTTCGTCGACCTCGTCCTTTGCCTTCAGCACAGCCTTCTCCTGATCTGCCTTGCTGAAAACCTCCGCCTCGGCAACGATGCGCTTAGCCTCCGCCTGAGCATCGGTAACGAGCTGTTTGGCTTTTTCCTCTGCCAGAGAAACATCAACTATCGCTTCAAACGGCATCAGAGCACCCCCCTTTCCGAAATTTATATGGATTTGGATTTCTTAATAAATTATAAATAGTTGCATGTGCATGATAACAAAATAAACGCTGAAAAACAAGGATTTTTCGGCACTTTGTTTGACAAATTCAAAGCAATTGCGCCGGTCAAAGCTTCATCAAACATGCCTTCAAAACGAGTCTCGGTGCAAAGCCTTGATACGCCGATATAGTTTGCAAATTAACGCTCTGTTTTGCCAAAATTGACATTAAAAGCGCAAATGTATAGGCGTTAAAAACGTGTTAAGATTTTTTGTTTTCGCCCTATTGGCCGAGTTTGTGTAAAATATTCTAATTTTCGCTTGCAAAACATCGAGATAACTTATATAATGCAAGTGTGAAATTAAATCAAAATTTTGAAATACTTTGCCGGGAGGCTTTTATAAATGGCTAATAATTATCGCAAGCGCAGCGGTGACCGCTGTGATGGCCGCCGTATCCGTTCACTCAACGGCTTTTTCAATTTCATTCCCTACATAATGCCGCACAGGAACGACGCATGCAACTATTATCAGGAATCGTTTGAGATCACCAATGCCGATCGCTGGTTCAGACAGCAGCGTCTTAACGGCTACAAGGGCATCGGCATGCTGCATCTGTTCATCGCAGCATATGTAAGAGCCATCGCCGAGCTGCCCGGCCTCAATCGCTTTGTCGTCGGCCGCCGTGTCTACGCCCGCAATAACATTGAGGTCGTGCTGACGGTCAAGAGAAGCCTTTCCGTCGACGCTACCGAGACCACCATCAAGGTCGAGTTTGACCCAACGGACACCATCTTCGATGTCTACCGCAAGATGAACGAGGAGATCGATAAGATCAAGTCCTCCGACGAGGAAAACGGCACAGAGGACTTTGCAAACAAGTTTGCCAAGATGCCTCGCTTCCTCATCCGCTTCATCATCTGGCTGCTCAAGGTCGGCGACTATTTCGGCCTGCTGCCCAAGAGCCTGCTCGATGTAAGCCCCTTCCACGGCTCGATGATAATCACCGACCTCGGCTCGCTCGGCATTGGACCTATCTATCATCATATCTACAACTTCGGCACCCTGCCGGTGTTCATCTCCTTCGGCGCAAAGCGCAAGGCAGTCGAGTTTGACCGCAACGGCAATCCCGTTGAGAGAAAGTATGTTGACGGCAAGTTCGTCATGGACGAGCGCACCGTTGACGGCCACTATTATGCGACCGTGTTCAAGTACATAAACCGCTTTATCTCCGACCCCTCGCTCCTCGAGGTTCCTCCCGAGAGAGTCATTCAGGATATCTTCTAAAACTAAACATCCCGACGACAGGCAGTTTTGCCTGTCGTCTTTTTTATCAGATCGGAGGATCGATGTGCGTACCTGTGGCGACGGTGCCGTCGTCAATGTCGTGGTCGATCAGTATCTCGTCCTGCGTCAGCATGAAGTAGTCGAACCAGTCAAGGCCATCCGGCGGGATATCGCTGCCGTCTGACCATGTGGCATCGACATGGTATGTGCCGCTTTCAAGCTGCACGAGGTTCCACGCGTGCGACACGTTGCGCGACAGGCCGCTGACCGTTTCGCACCACAGATCGGCCTTTTTGCACAGGTACTCAAAGCCGCGCGAATAGCCCTGGCATATGGAAAGGCCGCCCTCTATCGCGCCGTAGGCCGTGCCGATCTGCACACCGCCGTCCATGCCGTAGTCATAGGTCGTTCGCAAAGCTATCATCACCGCAAGATAGCGGTATTTATCGTAGGTGCTGAGCCCCTCGGGCATACCGGCAACGATTGCGTCGCACTCGGCGTCGAACACCGCGAGCTCATGGCGAAGCTCGTCCTTTTGCTCATCTGTCGTGACATCGCCGCCACCTGGCATGAAGTAGTGTGAGGTAAGCGCCGTTGTCGTATCGCCGTCTATGACCTCGGAGATGAGAAAATACAGTTCGAGCTCGGGGTGATCCTCGTTGAGCGCACCCATGACGACGAGAAGATCATCCAGCGTACTGTAGCCGTACTCCTCGGCGGAGTATGTAAAGTCCTCTATTCTCTGCACCTTGGGCAGTATCTCGTCATAGAGCTTTTTCTGATCGTCGGTGAGCTTGCTGTACGACTCATCCTGCTTGCGCTCATAGGGGTATGTCACCTGCGAGCCGGAAAACTTAGTGTTTTCGATGATATCGGTCGCAAACTCAATGTCGTCCGACACCCGTTCGAGAGCTTCCTTCTTAATTTCATCGTCCTGCGCCGTTTGCCTGACGCACAAAACGCAAAGCAGCGCTACAATGGCGCAGACTACCGTAAGGAGGATGCGCAGGAGCCTTTTCTTCACAAAAATGGCGGCGATCAACGCCAGGGCTGCAAACACGCAGGCGAGAACTATGGCTGTCGTATGCGTCGTGATTCTTCTCCTTTTCCCTCAATTGTTAATATTTTATCACTGTATTACTTACTTTGCAATGGGTATGAAAAAATGCCATGACCATATTGGAATACAGGTCATGGCATTTTGTTTATTTTTCTCTTTCACGAAGTGCCCGCAGCAGCTCGTAGGGCGCACTCAGCTCCCCATGCATGCCGCTGCCCATCTCGATATGCGGCTTGTGGCTGCCGTGCCAATCGCTGCCTGCGGTGGCGCAGAAGCCGTAAGCGTCGGCAAGAGCTTTCAGGCGCGCGCAGACCTCGGGCGAGTAGCCCGAGTAGTAGCACTCAAGACCCGAAACTCCGGCATCGCGCGCCCGCTCCATGAGCTCGGTCATGCCCTCGTCGTCGAGCTTATACTGCATGGGGTGCGCGATAGCCGACACGCCGCCCGCTCCGCGGATAAGCTCCGCTGCCTCCTCAACAGAGAGAAAGTGCCTACGGATATAATACTTTCTGCCCGGGTCAAGATATCGCACGAAAGCGTCCTGCACGCTGTCGGCAAGTCCGGCTCTGATAAGGCACAGCGCAAAATGCGGTCTGCCGATTATCGAGCCCGGGTGCTCGGCCTTGAGCCGGTCGAGATCGATCATAATGCCGTCCCTGGCCATGAGGTCGACCATCCTTTTGTTGCGCTCGTCACGGTCGGTGACTATCCACTCGAGCGTGTCGTTGAGCTTTGCGTTGTGCGGGTCGATATCGTATGCGAGCATGTGCACCTCTTTACCATGCCAGCCGCAGCCGAGCTCCAGGCCGCCGACGACCTCAACACCGAGCTTTTCTCCTGCGGCCTTAGCCTCCGGCACGCCGTTTGCCGTGTCATGGTCGGTTATGGCGATGGCCTTGAGTCCGAGCGCCTTTGCGTGCGCAACGGCAGCCGCGGGGCTTTCCGAGCCGTCGGATATATTCGTATGTGTGTGAAGGTCAATTTCTCTCATCTTACCGCTTCCGAAATTTTATCTGCCTCGGCGTAGAGCTTTTCGGCATCCTCGCCGATGAAAAATTCGCCGTTTTCGTACAAAATTTTGCCGTTTACCATCGTCAGGCGCACATTTTCCTTCGAGCCTGCGTAAACGATGTTTTTGCTGATGTTATTCAGCGGGTGCATGTTCGGTCGGTGCAAGTTTATGACCGTCATGTCCGCCTTTTTGCCGGCGGCTATGCAGTCGCAGTCATCTAATCCCATCGCCTTAGCGCCGCCCACGCACGCCATTTCGAGAACCTTGTTTGCATCGCACACGGAAGCGTCGGCTTCACGATACTTGGCAAGGGCGGTCACAAGGTACATTTCTCTGAAGAAATCTAGTGCATTGTTTGACGCTGCGCCATCGGTGCCGATTGCAAGGTCGATGCCCTCGGAAAGGAACCTCGTCACGGGCGCAATGCCGCTTGCGAGCTTGAGGTTCGATGCGGGATTTAACACTACGCACAGCTTGCGGCGCTTGAAGATATCTATATCCTCCTCGCTCATATACACGCAGTGGAAGCCGCCGCCGCCGTAGCCGTACATGCCGAGCTTGTCAAAAAGCACAGTGGGCGTTACGCCGTGGCGCTCGATGCAGCCTTGAACCTCGCCTTTGGTCTCGGACGAGTGGACGAACATGGGCGCTTTGTATTTTTGCGTTAGGGACGCGACATACTCCATGCGCTCAAGGCTCGTCGTGTACTCGGCGTGGAAGCCGAGGCGATAGGATATGAGCTCGTGGCAGTCGTTAAAATGCAGATACTCCCGCTCAAGCGCCGTTATGTCGCGGTCAAAGTTGTTGAGCGCACCGCAGATGACGGTGCGGAAGCCTGCATCGATGTTGGCTTTAACATATGCGTCGTTGTGGAAATACATATCAAAGCTCGAGGTGATGCCGCTTGAAAGGTACTCCATGATAGCGAGCTTCGTCATGACATACAGCATATCCGGCGAAAGCTTCGCCTCGCGGGGAAACACCTGCTCGTTGAGCCAGCGATCAAGCGGCATATCGTCCGCCATCGAGCGCAGGAAGGTCATCGCCGAATGGGTGTGCGCATTTTTAAAGCCCGGGAGCAGCAGGTCGCCCTTGAGGTCAATTTCCCGCTCAAACTGCGGCATAACTGCCTTTTTTGGGCCGACATAGCATATGCTGCCGCCGTCCGTCCATACCTCGTCGTTTGTAATTTCGGTGCCGTTTGTAAAGCTCAGCACCCTGCCGTTATAAAATCTTATCATTTGTTCCATCCTGTATCTTTATTCCCAGAAGTTTTTGCCGCCGAGCCTGCGTACAAGCTCTTGCCGAACCTCGAGCATGGCGGTATATGTCGGGAGTATATAGATAAACGCATCCTCGTTTCGGAGGCGCTTTATCAGCTTTGCGTAATTTGAAAATGTCTCGCACTCGACGCCCTCGCGCTCTAATCGCTGCGCCATGGTCTCGGCTCTGTCGCCGGTGCAATACACATTTTTGAGGTTTCTCATGCGCCTGAGCATGCCGAAGTCGGCATCATCCAGCCACGAGATATCCGTGCCGTCGGCGGGTCTGTCGTTTATGACGAAAACGAGGGATTTTGCGCTTTTGTCGCCGCGTATCGTCTCGAGAGTCTGATCTGCCGCAGCGGCGTTTTTAATGAGTATCATCCTTGCGCCGACATTGCCGAGGGCAAACTTCTCCATGCGGCCGAAGCCGCACTCAAAGCTCGACACGGCTTTCAGCGTATGCCGCAGCTCCACGCCCGCCGCCGTCATGAGCGCAGTCACGCCCGCGGCATTATAAACATTATATAACCCCGGGAGCGCGCATTCGGCAAGGTTTTTTTCGCTGCCATCGGAAATTACAAAGCTTCCGTCGGGCAGCACATCGCTCACCGTAACGAGCGTTTCATGCCGCCGTGCGCCGCACTTAGGGCAGCGAAAGCCGCCGAGGTTTGCATAGGTCACATAGCTGTAGTGAAGCTTCCCGCAGCAATTAACACAGCGGTTTTCCTCGCCGCTTTCGGGCGAGAGCTTATCGCCCGTCGACAGGCCGTACCACAAAATTTTGTTCGGCATCTTATCGGCAATGCTCGCTGCCATCGGGCAGTCAGCGTTGAGGCACACGAGCGTTTCGGGTGTGCAGCTCAACCCCCGCGCGATCGCATCTCGTGGCGTTGTCACCGTGCCGTAGCGGTCGAGCTGATCCTTGAATAGGTTCGTCACGAGAACCGCCTTCGGCTTCGTCTCACGAAACACCCGACGTGCCGCCGCCTCGTCACACTCGATGACCGCCCAGTTTTTCCTCGGGCGCATGAACAAATTCGTGTTCACGATAAACTCGCAGGCGATCCCGCCGATGAGGTTTGCGCCCGAGCGGTTAGAAAATGCGTCTAACCCGGCATTTAATAGCGCCGTTTCCGCCATTCTGGCGGAGGTGGTCTTTCCGTTTGTACCTGTGACCATGAGCGTGCTCACCCCACGGGATGTCACTTCCAGCACCTCGGGGCAGATCTTGAGCGCGAGCTTGCCCGGAAGCGCCGTTCCTCCTTTGTTTAGAAGCCTTAAAATTCCGTGCGTGATCTTACAGACCACGCACGCAATAAATGCTAATAAACTTTTCAATTACTCAACTGTCACCGACTTTGCAAGATTTCTGGGTTTGTCAATATCGCAGCCTCGCAGCAGCGCCACATAGTAGGCAAACAGCTGCAAGGGCACAACCCCCAGAGAAGGCTGGAATATCGTATGTGACTCGGGTACGGTAATTAGATTCTCAACGGTCTTGCGCATTTCCGCGGCATGGCTTTCCGTGGTGAGCGCCAGGACATCCGCTCCCCTCGCCTGAACCTCAACGACATTGCTCATGGCCTTGTCAAACAGCGGAGCATATGTGCCGAGGGCGACGACGAGCGTGCCATCCTCTATAAGCGATATCGTGCCGTGCTTTAATTCGCCAGATGCGTACGCCTCGGAGTGGATGTAGGATATCTCCTTGAGCTTGAGCGAGCCCTCCAGTCCCATCGCATAGTCGAGATTGCGGCCGATGAAGAACACGGAGTTGTGGTTAAAGTAGTTGGAAGCATAGTGCTTTATATCGTCGGTATGCTCGAGCATCTGCTCCATCTTCGCAGGCAGGCGCAGCAGCTCGTCGACCATCTCGGCATACTCATTGGCGCTGACCGTGCCGAGGATATCGGCAAAGTAAAGGCCGAGCATGTTTAAAAGCACGAGCTGGGTAGAATATGCCTTTGTCGTTGCGACCGCTATCTCCGGGCCTGCCCAGGTGTAGAGCACATCGTCAGACTCTCTTGCTATCGAGCTTCCCACGACGTTTACTATCGACAGAATGTGAGCGCCGAGGCTCTTTGCCTCACGCAGCGCCGCCATTGTGTCGAGCGTTTCGCCCGACTGGCTGATGACGATACACAGCGTCGACTCGTCAACGAGCGGATCGGAATAGCGAAATTCCGACGCAAGGCAGACCTCAACGGGCTTTCTGAGCAAACGCTCAAGGTTGTACTTCCCGACTACACCCACATGATATGACGAGCCGCAGGCGATTATGAATATCTTGCTTATGCTTTTAATATAATCGGCATCGATCTTCAGATCCTCAAGCACGATGCGGTTATCGCGAATGCGGTTGAACGCAGTTTTGCGGATAGCCTCGGGCTGCTCCATGATCTCCTTGAGCATGAAGTGGGCATAGCCGCCCTTTTCGGCAGCAGACACATCCCAGTCGACAAAATGGTGCTCCTTCTCGATGGGCTGCTCCATATTGTCATAGACCTGCACGCCGTTTATATCGACAACTGCGACCTCGCCGTCCTCCATGTAGGAAATGTCACGGGTGTGCTTGATGATCGCCGTAACGTCGGAGGCGATGAAATTGCAGTCCTCGCCATAGCCAATGAGCAGCGGCGCGTCCTTGCGCGCGGCGACAAAGCGATCCGGGCAGTCGGCGCAGATGATGCCAAGCGCGTAAGCGCCCTCGATGCGGTGCAGCACCTTGAACACAGCGCCGAGGATATCGCCGCACTCGGCGTAATAGTACGATATAAGCTGAGTTACGACCTCGGTGTCGGTCTCGGAGCAGAACTTATAGCCCTTGCCGATGAGAAAATCACGCAGCTCGACATAGTTTTCGATTATGCCGTTGTGCACGACTGCGACCTTGCCGTCGCCGCTCAGATGCGGGTGGGCGTTTATATCATTCGGCTCGCCGTGAGTCGCCCAGCGGGTATGGCCGATGCCGAGCGTTCCCTCAACGCTCTTGCCGCCCTGGATGATATCACTGAGCACCTGGAGGCGGCCCTTCGCCTTTTTGACCTGAAGCTCATGCTTGGGAGAGACAACGGCAATGCCTGCCGAGTCATAGCCTCGGTACTCAAGTCTTTCCAGCCCCTCTAAGAGTATGGGAGCTGCCTGTTCTTTGCCTACGAAGCCAACGATTCCGCACATAATTTTAGTTTCCTTTCGGATTTTTTCAAATCAAACTTAAGTTGACGGGAGCCGAGCCCCTATCGTCTGTCAGTGTGTCCTTTCGGCGCTTTTTGCCTTTTTTCGTCTTGCCGGGCATAAAGCCCGCCTGCACCAAAAGAAAGCCGAAAATCCCTCGAAAAACATCACTGACAGATGCCTTGCAGTTTTGACGGAGCAGATTTTCGTTCAGGCAAAGATAAAGCCCGACGG
>CAVGBM010000099.1:0-5705 GCA_963627445.1 Oscillospiraceae bacterium
GCTCGGCGGTATATTTCTGTTGCACTTGTCCGAGGGTCACCCCTGGCGGGCGTTACCCGTTATCCTTGCCCTATGGAGCCCGGACTTTCCTCACGCACTTTTTTTCAAAATGTGCCCGCGGTCGTTCGGCCCACTCAAGTGGATATTTTAAACATGAAAGACGCACAAGTCAATAGAAATTTCTTGTTTTTATACTGCGTTGGCCTTATAATGATAAAGATTTGGAGGGTCATGACATGACTTTGAATGAATATATAAACTCGATCAAAGATAAGCGCATCTGCGTCATCGGCATAGGTGTGAGCAATAAGCCGCTTATCGAAAAGCTGCTTAGAGCAGGCTGTGATGTGACCGCCTGCGATAAGCGCAGTATAGAGCAGCTTGGCGAGGACTATTCCAGCCTTCTTTCGCTTGGCGCAAAGTTTTTCCTCGGTGAGGATTATCTTGAGAACTTAAACTTTGATGTAATTTTCCGCACTCCCGGCTTGATGCCCTTTGATGAGCATTTGACTAAGGCCGCCGCTAACGGCGCTATTGTTACTTCTGAGATGGAGGTTTTCTTTAAGCTCTGTCCGTGCAGGATAATTGCGGTCACAGGCAGCGACGGCAAGACCACAACGACGACTATAATTTCCGAGCTTTTAAAAGCTCAGGGCTGCACAGTCCACCTTGGCGGCAATATCGGTCACCCGCTGCTATGCGAGGTCGACAGCATGAAGCCGGAGGACTTTGCGGTGCTCGAGCTCAGCTCGTTCCAGCTTCACAGCATGGTCTGCAAGCCCAATGTTGCGGTCATTACGAACATTTCGCCTAATCACCTTGATAAGCACAAGGATTATCAGGATTATATAGATGCGAAGAGCTTGATATTTACCCGTCAGGATAGCTGCGACAGGCTGGTTCTAAACAGCGAAAATGAGTATTCGTCTTACTATGCGAGCATGGCGAAGTCGGCTATCTCGTATTTCAGCAGAGTGAAGATGCCCCAAAACGGCGTTTATTGCGAGGACGGCATCATCTACCGCGTCTACGATGGCGTTCGGGCGCAGCTCATGCACACCGATGACATTAAGCTCCCCGGTACGCATAATCTTGAAAACTACATGGCCGCTTTTGCTGCAACTGATGGGCTTGTCTACGATGAGACTTGCATCAAGGTCGCAAAAGAGTTTTCCGGCGTTGAGCACCGCTTGGAGCAGGTGCGCATAAAAGACGGCGTTACCTATATAAATGACTCCATCGGCACGAGCCCCAGCCGCACAGCCGCAGGGCTTCACGCTTTAAAAACGAAGCCTATTCTCATCGCTGGCGGCTACGATAAGCACATACCCTTTGATTCGCTCGGTGATGAGATATGCCTGCACACAAAGGCACTCTTTCTCACGGGTGCGACATCTGAGAAGATAGCGCAGGCTGTGAAGTCCTCGAAGTACTATACCGAGGACTTCAAAATGGTCACCATTGATGATTTTAAGCAGGCCGTTCTGGCCGCTGCCGACTATGCGCAGTCGGGCGATATAGTTCTTTTGTCACCGGCGTGCGCAGCGTTCGATAAGTTCAAAAACTTTATGGAGCGCGGCAAATACTTTAAGCAGATAATTATGGAGCTTTGATATGAAATTCAGTGATATGAAGCCGCAGGTGTTCGCACTTGCACGAGAGGCGGAAAATGAGATAAGGCCGCAGTTTGAGAGAATTGACCGCATTGCGCAGCAAAACACGCTCAAGGTCATGCAGGCGTTCCAGGACAACAAAGTTTCCGACTCCTGCTTTGCCGGAACGACCGGCTACGGCTACGACGATGTCGGCAGGGAAGTGCTTGATAAGGTCTATGCACAAATTTTCTGCACGGAGGCGGCACTCGTTCGTATCGGCTTTGTTAACGGCACGCATGCGCTTTCAACTGCGCTTTTTGCCATGCTTAAGCCCGGCGACACGCTCCTTTCGGCGACGGGGCTTCCTTACGATACCTTGAGGAATGCCATAGGGATCGAGGGTGACTGCCACGGTTCGCTTAAGTTTTACGGCATAAACTATGCACAGGTCGACCTTAAAGCCGACGGAAGCCCCGATATCGAGGCAATAAAAAAAGCGGCAGCAGACAAAAGCGTCACGGCCGTGCTCATCCAACGCTCTCGCGGCTACGGCGACAGGCCGGCTTTTTCCGCAGAGCAGATCGGTGAGATCGCCTGCGCAGTAAAGGAAGTTGACCCCAGCATAAATGTCATGGTCGACAACTGCTACGGCGAGTTTACCGGCGAGCACGAGCCGACGGAGTACGGCGTAGACCTCATGGCGGGCTCGCTTATAAAGAACCCGGGCGGCGGCTTAGCACCGACCGGTGGATATGTCGTCGGCAAAGCAGAGCTTGTGGAAAGGGCGGCAATGCGCCTTACCACCCCGGGCATCGGCGGTGAATGCGGCGCAACGCTCGGCAACAATAGGCTGCTGTTCCAGGGACTTTTCATGGCACCGCACATTGTTGCACAGGCGCTCAAGACTGCAACCTTCTGCTCTGCAATGATGAGCAAGATCGGTTTTGAGACATCACCCGCACCCGATGAGGTAAGAAGCGATATTATCCAGATGGTGACGCTCAAAACACCCGACAACATGAAAAAATTCTGTAAGGGCATTCAAAGCGGTGCTCCGGTGGATTCGTATGTTACACCCGAGCCCTGGCAGATGCCCGGGTACAACTGTCCTGTCATAATGGCAGCGGGTGCGTTCGTTCAGGGCTCGTCCATCGAGCTTTCCGCCGACGGTCCCATGAAGGAGCCGTTTATCGCCTATATGCAGGGCGGCATAACCTATGAATCCGGCAAGCTCGGCATAATGATGGCGGTCAATGAAATGCTGGAGTGATTTTGGGCATATAATACATGGGGTGGTCTCATGTATTATCACCGCAGAAGAAAGCCCAAGTACACATTCAGCACTGAAACAAAGCAGCGAAATCCCAAAACCGGCTTTTTCGCTGTAACGCTCGTCCTGCTGCTCGTTTTGGCGGCAATAAGTATGTTTTTGCGTGACCTGTCAACGAAAATTGCAGTCTCCGATGCTGTTGATATCGTCACGAAAACGGTCAATGATTCAATAAATAAAGTCATTGGTGAGGGCGTATACGGTTTTGATTATTTCGTCTCGCTCGTCAAGGACGAAAACGGCAATATCACCGCCATAACGAGCGATATGGCGCATATAAACACCTTGTCCACCGAGATATTAAATTCCGTTATCGAATCGACCGAAAACGGGACTATTGAGGTCAAAATTCCGGCCGGCAATCTCACCGGCTTCAATCTCCTGATGGGCAGAGGGCCTGATGTAACGGTGGATATCGTCATGCTGACCTCATCAAGGGTCGATTTTAAAAACGATATCGTTTCCTCCGGCATAAATCAGGCAAAATACCAGCTTATACTCGAGGTCACGATAGATATCGATGTCCTCGTCCCGTGGGGGACGAAAAGCGCAAGCACCGTTACCGAGGTCATCGTAGCCGATACGGTCATCGTCGGCAAGGTTCCCGAAACATATCTGAACATGGAGAAGTGACTATGGATATTCAAAAGCAGATAGATGAGCTCCGCAGGGAGATAGAGCATCACAACAAGCTTTACTATGTTGATGACGCTCCCGTCATTTCCGATTTTGATTATGATATGCTGATGCAGAGGCTCATAAAGCTTGAGGAGGAGCATCCCGAGCTTGTGACCCCCGATTCACCCACGCAGCGTGTTGGCGGCGCCGCCCTATCGCAGTTTACGCAGGTGCAGCATCAGGTGCCGCTGGAGAGCCTGAGCGACGTGTTCTCGTTTGATGAGCTGCAAGCCTTCGGCGAGAGGATGGATGCCTCGCTTACAGATACGCATGAGTATTGCGTTGAGCCGAAAATTGACGGCCTATCCATGTCGCTCGAATATGAAAACGGCGTGTTTGTGCGTGGTGCTACCCGCGGAAACGGCCTGATCGGCGAGGATGTGACCGAGAACCTGCGCACGGTGAGAAGTCTCCCGCTCAGACTGATAGATGCTCCCGAAAGACTTATCGTGCGCGGCGAGGTCTATATGTCCAAGTCCGTGTTTAATGAGCTTAACGCCGAGCGAGAGATTAACGGTGAGCAGCTTCTTGCAAACCCGAGAAATGCCGCCGCCGGTTCTATCCGTCAGCTTGACCCGAAGGTAGCTGCCCAGCGCAAGCTCGATATCGTCTGCTTCAACATGCAGTACACCTCGGGTGAGGGTTATAAAAATCACTCGGAAACGCTCGATGCGCTCAAGCATATGGGCTTTCCCGTTGTGCCGTACAAGCTGTATAAGACTATCGACGGCTGCTGCGAGCGCATTGACTGGATAGGGGAGAACAGGGGCGATTTTGCCTACGACATTGACGGTGCCGTTATTAAAGTTAACTCCCTTGCCCAGCGCAGCCTTCTTGGCAGCACCGCAAAAGCCCCAAGATGGGCCGTCGCGTATAAATATCCTCCCGAGAAGAAGGAAAGCAGGGTGGTCGACATTGTCGTGCAGGTCGGCAGAACCGGTGTCCTGACCCCGAAAGCGGTCATTGAGCCTGTGCGCCTTGCTGGCACGACTGTCACGAATGCCACACTTCATAATCAGGACAATATAGACAGGCTCGATATTCGTATCGGCGATACCGTTTTGGTTCAGAAGGCAGGGGAGATCATTCCCGAGGTGCTGTCTGTCAACAAGGATAAGAGGCCGGACAACACCGTGCCGTTCAAAATGCCCGATACCTGTCCCGAGTGCGGCGCACCTGTCGTTCGTGACGAGGACGGCGCAGCGCTTAGATGCACGAGTCCCGAATGTCCGGCGCAGAGGCTGAGAAATCTTGCGCACTTTGCTTCCAGGGAGGCAATGGACATTGAAGGTCTCGGCATATCCGTCTGCGAGTCGCTTATAAACAGCGGCCTTGTCGGAAGTCCGGCAGAGCTATATTATCTTGACGCACAATCGGTTGCAGCGCTCGACAGAATGGGCAAAAAGTCCGCCGAAAACCTCATTGCCGCGATCGAAAAGAGTAAGCAGGCAGGACTTGCAAAGCTCTTGTGTGCATTCGGCATCAGGCAGGTCGGGCAAAAGGCAGCCAAGACCCTTGCGCAGCAGTTTAAAACGCTTGATAATCTCATAGATGCGACCGAGCTTGAGCTTTTGACAGTGAACGACATCGGTGCAATCACCGCCGCTTCCATCAGAGAATGGTTCGAGCTGCCGCAGTCGCAGCACCAGATAAAGCTTTTGCGCGAGGCGGGCGTATCGTTTGAAAGCGTAGACACCGTGAAGGACACCCGCTTTGCCGGAATGACCTTTGTCCTGACAGGCGAGCTTACAAATTACAAGCGTGACGAGGCTGCAGCAATAATCGAAAGCTTCGGCGGCAAGGCATCGTCCTCAGTGTCGAAGAAAACGAGCATCGTCCTTGCCGGTGAAAATGCAGGAAGCAAGCTCCAGAAGGCGAGAGACCTCGGCGTTAAGGTCATTGACGAGACCGAATTTGAAGAAATGATAAAGTAAATGAGCGAATATGTGAAAAACAGCGACAGGTTATCCCTGCCGCTGTTTTTCATCTTTATGACTTATTTCGTTGCTTTGATGCTGACAACGGTGCTGTAGGTAGAGTTTGCGTTGGTGTTTGCGGAGCAGATTGCCCTTACCTTGTAATAATACTTGGTGTTTTTCTTC
>CAVGBM010000100.1:0-33418 GCA_963627445.1 Oscillospiraceae bacterium
TACCAGTAGTCAAGCTCGGGGGTCTTATCCGGCCAGCCCATGGTCGAGAACGGCCAAAGAGCGGAGCTGAACCAAGTGTCGAGGACATCCTCCTCCTGGGTGATATTCTTGCTGTGGCAGTGTGCGCACTCGTGCGCATCCTCACGGGAGACGGTGATCTTTCCGCAGTCGGCACAGTACCACGCCGGTATTCTGTGACCCCACCAGAGCTGACGGGAGATGCACCAGTCGTGGACATTCTCCATCCAGTTCATGTAGGTCTTTGTGAAGCGCTCGGGGACGAACTTTATTCTGCCGTCCTTGACGACATCGATAGCCGCCTCGGCAAGGGGCTTCATCTTCACAAACCACTGCGGGCTCGTAAGCGGCTCAACGACAGTGCCGCAGCGATAGCAGCAGCCGACATTGTGGTTATACGGCTCTACCTTGACAAGGTAGCCCTGCTCCTCGAGGTCGGCTACGATAGCCTTGCGGGCCTCGTAGCGATCCATGCCGTTATACTTGCCGCCGTTTATGATCTTTGCGTCCTCGTTGATGACGAGTATCTGCTCAAGATCATTGCGCAGGCCGACCTCATAGTCGTTGGGGTCATGGCAGGGCGTCATCTTGACAGCGCCCGTGCCGAAGCCGAGCTCAACATAGTCGTCAGCGACGATGGGGAGCTTTCTGCCGACAAGGGGCAGAATGGCGTTTTTGCCGACAAGGTGCTTATAGCGCTCATCATCTGGGTGAACGGCAACGCCGGAGTCGCCGAGCATGGTCTCGGGACGTGTGGTGGCGATGATAAACTCCTCATCCGAGTTCTCAATGGGGTATCTTATATGCCAGAAGCTGCCGGGCATGTCCTTGTACTCGACCTCGGCATCCGACAGCGCCGTGCGGCACTTGGGACACCAGTTTATGATGCGGTTGCCCTTATAGATAAGTCCCTTTTCGTACAGCTCGCAGAAGGTCTCGCGAACGGACTTTGCCCTCGTCTCGTCCATGGTGAATGCGCTTCTGTCCCAATCGCAGGACGCGCCGAGCACCTTCTGCTGCTCGACGATGCGGTCACCGTATTTGTTCTTCCAATCCCAAACACGCTCGAGAAACTTCTCACGGCCGAGGTCGTAGCGGGTAAGTCCCTCCTTCTCGCGCAGCTCCTGCTCGACCTTTATCTGCGTTGCAATGCCTGCGTGGTCGGTGCCGGGGAGCCAAAGCGCTGCATAGCCCTGCATCCTCTTATAGCGGGTGAGGATATCCTGCAGGGTGGAGTCAAGAGCGTGACCCATGTGGAGCTGACCTGTTACATTGGGGGGCGGCATGACGATGGAAAACGGCTTTTTGTCGGGGTCGATGACGCCCTTGAAGTAACCGCCGGTCTGCCACATATCATAAATTCTTTTTTCGACCGTACTCGGGTCATACACCTTGGGTAATTCTTTCATAACTGCCTCCTTAAAAAAAGAAAAAGCGCCCTGAGTGATCAGGGCGCAATTATATGCGTGGTACCACCTGAATTCCGCAAATTGCGGCTCTCATGGGCTCTGTAACGGGAGCGCCCGACCGTGCTTACTTAGGTTCACCACGGCAGCTCAAAGCCGACCTTCGGCAAGGCTTCGGAAAACTTGCACCGACCGTTTTCTCTCTGAACGAAGCGTATCGCCTACTCCTGCTTATCAAAGCTGTTGACTTTTGAAAATTATATTATCCTATTGCCGATTTGTCAAGATTATTCCTTGCGCTCGTCGCCCCAGAAGAACAGTGCGACCGTGCCGGGGCCGGTGTGGCTGCCGATGGTCGTACCGATGTTATTTATAACGACCTTGCCGTTGAGCTTGGGGAAGCTCTCCTCAACGAGCGATGCGACTGCCTGAGCGTCCTCAAGGCATGCGGACATGGAGATAAAGCACTTGCCGGAATAGTCAAGGCCGTCCTGAGCGTGCTCCTTCATTCTTTCGACTATCTCCTTGATGACGCGCTTTTTGGTGCGGATCTTGTCTCTGGGAATGAGATGGCCGCCGTCATCCATGTTGAGAAGCGGGCAGATGCTGAGCATGGT
This sequence comes from Oscillospiraceae bacterium, assembly GCA_963627445.1. Classification (GTDB taxonomy): domain Bacteria; phylum Bacillota; class Clostridia; order Oscillospirales; family Oscillospiraceae; genus F23-B02. Next base: position 2,042 of record CAVGBM010000100.1, read on the forward strand.
GCCGAAGAAGCCTGCTGCCTTGGTGATCCTGCCGCCCTTGACATAGAAGGTAAGGTCGGTGGAAAAGAACCAGTGATGCAGGTGGAGCTTGTTTGCCTCTATCCAATCGTGCACCTCGTCAATGCTCTTGCCCTCGTCGCGCATGTCGGCGAGCGTGTCCATGATAAGGCCGTAGCCGGAGGATGCGCCGAGAGAGTCAACAATGTATATCTTTCTGTCGGGATACTCTGCCTTGAGCATCTCGGCTGCGGTGCGGGCGGAGTTAACGGTGCCGGAAATGCCGGAGGAAAGGGTCACATGCAGGATGTCCTTGCCCTCGTCGAGGTAGGGTCTGAAGTGGTCTATGTACTCTGCAACATTGACCTGTGCGGTCTTGGTCTCGGCACCCTCTGCCATGAGCTTATAAAACTCATCAAACGGGATGGACTGGCCGAGGTCGTCCAGATGCTCCTCGCCGTTGAGGAAATAGTGGAAGCATACATATTTAATTTCTCTTGCGTCAAAATGTTCCTTCGAAAGATCCGCTGTCGAGCAGCAGCTAAGAATATAGTCAGACATAATTATCTCCTCTTTGTAAAGTATTAGCACCCGTATTATATACGGGCGCTAACATAATTGCAACAATCAATTTAATAATATTTATCGCTTATCCCAGCATTGTCATAAGCTGCTCGACAGTGTGTACGCCGACTTCCTTGCTTATCATCTCGCCGTTGCGGAATACCATGAGCGTGGGAATGCTCATAACGCCGAAGCGCTGAGCGATAGCGGGCTCATCGTCAACATCCAGCTTGCAGATATTGACCTTGTCGCCGAGCTGCTCGTCAAGCTCCTCAAGGATGGGTGCCTGCATGCGGCAGGGGCCGCACCAAGTTGCCCAGAAGTCGACCAGCACGAGGCCGGATGAGGTAACGGAGTCAAAATTGTCCTTAGTAAGATGCATGATAGCCATGTTATATATCTCCTTTGTTTAATTTACTTATATAGTCAACTGCGGCAAGCGCCGCAATATTACCCTCCCCGACAGCCTTTGCAAGCTGATACGGTGCGCCCGTGCAGTCCCCGGCGGCGAACACGCCGTTTATGTTAGTTTTGCCGGAGCGGTCGGCTTTTATGATGCCTCTTTCGCTTTCAACTCCGTTAACCAAGCTTTCGGCGGAAAGCGTTTCCTTGAGGATGAATATACAATCTGTTTTGAGCGTTTCGCCATTAACGATGAGCGTGTCGGCCTTTTTATCGCCAAGTATCTCTATCTTGCCCTTGCCTGAGAATACCGAGACCTCGCAGCCTATCTCGCGCAGAAAGGCAATGTCCTTTTCGGCTTCCTCGCCCTCGCCGAGCACGGCGACCCTTTTGCCCCTGTAGAGCATTCCGTCGCAGGTGGCGCAGTAGCTCACTCCCCTGCCGAGGAACTTCGTTTCGCCCTCGCACAGCGGTCTGCGGCTAATGCCGGTGGCGATGATGACGGAAAGTGCCTCATAAAAATCGTTTCCGACGGCAACGCCGATGGTCTTACCCAAGGACATGACGCTCAGGGCTTTGCCGGGGATAATTGTCGCCGAGCTTTTCTCAAGCTGACTGCGCATTTTCTGCATTATCTCCGCTCCGCTGCCTTCCATGCCCGGGTAATTTGTAATGCTTTCGGCAAGATGAAGCTTGCTCGTCTCCGGCGGATTTGCGATGACTCCAACAGTTTTGCCGCGGTTTACAGCCGTCAAGGCTGCCGAAATGCCCGCGGGGCCGCCGCCGACTATAAGAATATCAAAATTAGCGCTCATAGCGCACATCACCTCTTTTTTCTCTATTTTAGCAAGTATTATAACACTTTATTGTTGTAATTACTACAATTATCGTTTATAATTCCAATATGCCAGATTTTTTACAGGAGCATATACACATGGAAGAGATAAGCAAGAATTTTATCGAGAATTTTATAGATGAGGATATCGCCGAGGGCGGCCGCTTTGCGGGAATGAAGGTACATACCCGTTTCCCGCCCGAGCCCAACGGCTATCTGCATATAGGCCACTGCAAGGCGCTGATCATTGACTTCGGCACTGCCGAGAAGTACGGCGGCCTGTGCAACCTGCGCATGGATGACACAAACCCCGCCAAGGAGGACACCGAGTACGTCGATGCCATCCAGGAGGATATCCACTGGCTCGGCTTTGACTGGGGCGACAGATTTTTCTACGGCTCGGATTATTTTGAGCAGACCTATGAATACGCCCTTGAGCTTATAAAGAAGGGTCTTGCTTATGTCTGCGAGCTCACGCCAGAGCAGTTTAAGGAGTATAGAGGTGACACCGCCCGCCCCGCTGTAAGTCCATACCGTGACAGACCTATCGAGGAGAGTCTTGATCTTTTCCAGCGCATGAAAAACGGCGAGTTCCCCGAGGGCAAGTACACCCTGCGCGCAAAGATTGACCTTGCCTCCGGCAACTTCAACATGCGCGACCCCGTGCTCTACCGCATTCGCTACATTGAGCATCACCGTCAGGGCACAAAATGGTGCATCTTCCCGATGTACGACTTTGCCCATCCCATCCAGGACGCACTTGAGGGTATCACCCACTCACTGTGCTCGCTTGAATATGAAGATCACCGCCCGCTGTACGACTGGGTCATAAACAACGTCTCCGTGCCGTCCAAGCCCCGTCAGATCGAGTTTGCAAGGCTCGGCATCAACTACACCGTGCTCAGCAAGCGCAAATTAAGACGGCTTGTCGAGGAGGGCACCGTCTCCGGCTGGGACGATCCCCGCATGCCGACCCTGTGTGGTCTGCGCCGCCGCGGCTACACGCCCACCGCTATCCGCAGCTTCTGCGAGCGTATCGGCGTGAACAAGGTACCGAGCACCATTGAGTATTCCTTCCTTGAGCACTGCCTGCGCGACGACCTTAACGAGCATGCCCAGCGTGCAATGGCAGTTTTGCGCCCCGTTAAGCTCACGATAACAAACTACCCCGAGGGCGAGAGCGAGCTTCTGAGCGTTGAGAATAACCCCAACGACCCCGAGGCCGGCACCCGTGAGGTCAGCTTCTCGAGGAACCTCTACATTGAGGCTGACGACTTCCTCGAAACGCCCGTTCCCAAGTACAAGCGCCTGTACCCCAACGGCCTTGAGTGCCGTCTCAAGGGCGCGTATCTCATCACCTGCACGGGCTGCGTCAAGGATGCAGACGGCAATGTCACCGAGATACTTTGCACCTACGACCCCGAGAGCCGTGGCGGCGACCCTGCCGACGGACGCAAGGTCAAGGGCGCGACCATCCACTGGGTCGATGCAAACAATTGCGGCGATGCCGAGGTGAGGCTTTACAGCAACCTCTTCAGCGACGAAGATCCCGACGCCGCCGACAAGGATTACATCCAGTGTATGAATCCCAACTCCCTTGAAATTCTCCACGGCTGCAAGATCGAGAAGATGCTCGAGAATGCAGTTGCTCCGGCACAGTTCCAGTTCCTGCGCATGGGCTACTTCTGCGTCGACAGCAAGGACTCGACCCCCGAGCATCTTGTGTTTAACCGTGCCGTTGCGCTCAAGGACAGCTTTAAAAAGTAAGACATTAACCAAAAATCTCCCGTCCGGTGACGGGAGATTTTTTCATGCGGTTTTTGATTTGAGGTTTAGAAGAACTATCGCCGAGAGCACGAGCAGAATGCCGACGGCACTCATTACCGTCAGCGGCTCGTGATAGATGAATATGCCGCACAGCGTCGCGACCACAGGTTCTATCGATGCCATTATCGAGGCTTTGCCGTTTTCAAGTCCGGTCAGGCCGTAGGTGTAGCAAAGATACGGCAGGAAGCATGTCACAAGTCCCGTTGCGGCAGCGAACAGAAAGCTCGGCGCATTCGAGGTGATGACGGGTATAAACTCAACGCCGCCGACTATCATTGCGCCAAGTCCCGCGAGCAGGCAGGTATAGAAATTGATCGTAAAAGTCGAGTAGCCGCGGTTGATGGCGAAGCGGCTGAATATGCTGAACAGCGCATAGCAGATGCCCGAGCCAAGGCCGAACAGGATGCCGGTCGTGCTGATCTTGCTGCCTGTGCCGATGCCGGAGACGAGGCAGCAGCCTGCAAAGGCGATGAGCATCGCAGCAAGCTTTCTCGCCGTTATCTTTTCCTTAAACAAAAGCGCCGAGAACAGTATGACAAAGCACGGTGCGGTGTAGAGCAAAATTGCGGCGTTTGAAAGGCTCATATAGTCCATAGCCTTGAAGTAGCACAGGCTGAACAGCAGAAGCGACACTATGCCGCTGCCGAAAAAGCACCATGCGTCACGCAGCTTTACCTTGAACGACTTGCGTTCGGTGATGAGCATTGCAATGCCGAACAGCAGCGCCGCAAACAGTCCTCTGACGGCTATGCAGTTTGATGCTGACAGCCCCATCGTGTCGAGCGTTCTGCGGAAAAAGCCCATGAAGCCCCACAGCGTTCCCGCTCCCAAAACGGCGAGGGTATATTTATTCTTTCCCATTAAAACAGACCTCCGAGCCATGCAGAAAAGGGCATGTAGATTATCGGGATGATGAGCGCCGGAATGAGGTTTGAAATGTTGATCTTGCGGTCGGTGATGCCGGTCATGTTGATGCCCATGCCGATAAACACCACGCCGCCGACTGCCGACAGCTCGGTTATGACCTCAGCGCCGAGTATCGGGGAGACTACGCCCGCAAGCAGGGTCAGAAGGCCCTCCCATATGAGCACGGGTGCAAACGAGAATACGACACCCACTCCCAAGGCCGATGACATCGTCACGGCGACGACCGTGTCGATGACGGTTTTTGTTATGAGAATGCTGTAATTATTGTTTACGCCCGCTTCGATAGAGCCGAGGATGGCCATGGCACCGGTCACAAACAGTACCGAGGCGTTTATAAATCCCTCGGAAAACTGTCCGTCGGCAAACTTTTTACCCTTGAACAGGTTCATGACCTTATCGCCCACCCCGTCGAGGAAGCGGTCTATATGCAAAAGCTCGCCTATTATTGCGCCAAGCGCCAGGCTTACGACGACGCACAGCGTGTTATCAGAGCCGACGGCTCCCTGCACGCCTAAGCCGACTATGACAAGTCCCATTGCAGCCATGAGCGTATTTGTAAATCTGTCGCTTATCCTGCCCCGAAACAGCGTTCCCAGCGTGCCGCCTATCACAATTCCGATGGCATTTATAATTGCGGCGATCATTTGACTATCCCCTTTGCAAAGCAATGAGATTATAATAAAATTCGTGATGAAAAAAGTCAATTGTCTGCTTTAAATAAACTTTCATCCCGCATTGACAAAAAATTATAGATTGTGCTATTATGGGGCAGTGTGTCGGAGGTTTTGCCATGAAAAAGCTGTGTGCTTTTTTTATATGCCTTGCCCTGCTGCTCGTCGGCTGCGGCAAGAGCGATTATAAGGACTATGTTAATGACCTCGGCGGTGTTGACATTTCCGCGGCCAAAATCGTTTCCTCGCAGGACAGCCACGGCGGCTTCCACGGTGACGGTGTGCTTTTTGTCAGCTTTGACTGCTCCGATGTTTCCGACTCTGCGCTTGATGGCATGAAGGCTTGGACAATGTTTCCCCTGAGCGATAACATGCAGCATGTGGTCTACGGCGGCTTTAACGATGAGGTAAGCATACCCGAGATAACAAACGGCTGCTACCTGTTCCATGACCGGCACTCGGACGCGGTCGACCCCACGGATGACAGCAAGCTATTTGACAGGTATTCGTATAATTTCTCGCTGCTTTTGTTTGACTTTGACACGAATATGCTGTATCTTATCGAGGTGGATACCTAACAACACAATTGAATATCGGCGGGTATGATGGAATTGGCAGACATGCGAGATTTAGGTTCTCGTGCTGAGAGGCGTGCAGGTTCGACCCCTGTTACCCGCACCAAAAAGCCACCGTAATTTTGATATTACGGTGGCTTTTTCTATGCTCAAAATGCTGTTGTCAGTTGTGCTCGGGATTCAGGGCTTCTTTCAGCGTGCGCCAGCCGAGGACTGCGCATTTGACACGGGCGGGCATGTGGGCGATATCCCGGAGTGCCGAGGCTTCCTCCAAGCTGTCGATCTCCTCTTCCGAGGCTTCTCCCTGGATCATTTTAAGGAAAATTTCGCCCATCTTCAGGGCTTCATCTTTCTTCTTTCCGATTATCATGCCAAGCATGATATCTGCCGAAGCATGCGAGATGGCGCAGCCGTCTCCGACGAAGGCTCCATCTGCGATCACATCGCCGTCCAGCTTCAGCTTGAGGAAGGATATCGTCGCCGCAGCTCGGGTTCACGCCCTCCAGCACAATGTCGGCATCCGACAGGTCGTGCTTAAAGTCTGGGTGCAGGTTGTGCTCGGTGAGAATTTCATTGTAAAAACTTCTATTTTCCATAACCCACGCGCTCCCTCAGAGTTGAAATGCTGTCAGGGAACCGATCGACATCGGCCTGCGTATTGTAAAACGCCAAGCTTGCCCGAGCGGTGGTGGGGTGCTTCAGGAAGTTGAGCAGCGGCTGGGCACAGTGGTGGCCTGCGCGGATGTCCACGCCGTCACCGGCGAGAATTTCGCTGATGTCGTGCGGATGAACACCGTCCACCGTGAAGGTGATGATGCCGCAGTGCTCCTCGGGCTTTTCCGAGCCCAGCACATGGACGAAGGGCATTTTCCGAATTCCGTCCATGGCGCGGCGGGTCAGCGCAAGCTCCTGCCGGTGCATTTCCTCAAAGCCGATGCTGTTCACATAGTCAAGCGCCGCATGAAGTCCGGCTGCACCTGCGGCATTGACGGTGCCGGCCTCAAATTTGTGAGGCAGCTCGGCGATTATCTGCTTATACTTGGGCTTTGCCTTTGCGGTTATCTGCTTTGCGGTCTTGGTGTCATAGCCGAAAATTTCAGTCAGCTTTTTGCGGAACGAACCTGCAAAAAGCATCCACATGCCCATTGGCATACCAAAGTATTTCATAAAATATCCCCCTTAGATATTTATTATCCCAGTGCAACATCCAGCGCCATCATGACGCTGAAACCAACGGCGAAAAACACCGTGCCTATATTCGAGTGCCGCCCCTGCGACATTTCGGGTATGAGCTGCTCAACGACGACATAGAGCATCGCGCCCGCGGCAAAGCTCAAAAGATACGGCAGCGCAGGGATTATAAGCTGAGAAGCCAGTATCGTGAGCACTGCGGCAATCGGCTCAACAACGCCGGAGAGCACGCCGCCGCCAAAGGCTTTGGCCTTGCCCTCGCCCTCAGCCCTGAGCGGCATGGAGATTATCGCACCCTCGGGAAAGTTCTGTATCGCAATGCCGAGCGAGAGCGCAAGTGCGCTTGCCGCCGTTATCTCCATGCTGCCGGAGAGGTAGCCTGCGTACATCACGCCGACGGCCATGCCTTCGGGGATGTTGTGCAGCGTTACGGCGAGCACCATCATCGTTGTGCGCCTGAGCTTGCTGCTGGGTCCTTCGACCTGCCCGCTTTTGGCATGCAGATGCGGTATAGTGTGGTCGAGCAGGAGCAGGAACAAAACGCCTACCCAAAAGCCGACGAATGCAGGCATGAACGACAGCGCTCCAAGTCCTGCCGACTGGTCTATAGCCGGTATGAGCAGGCTCCACACTGAGGCCGCGACCATAACACCCGCCGCAAAGCCGGTGAGCGCACGCTCAACGCCGTCGCTCAAAGCGTTTTTCATGAAAAACACGCAGGCTGCGCCAAGCGTCGTGCCGAAAAACGGTATCAGTATTCCTATAAAGGTCTCTTTAGTCATTTATTGCGCCTATACCCCGCCTCGTCCCGATACTCGGGGTGCTCTTCGATATACGGATCTCTGTCGCCGCAGATGGTGTAGTCGCATTTGCAGCCGTTAGCGCAGGTGGTAGTCCTGATAAGCTTTGCGTGGATAAGCTCCATGGCCTCGAAATCCGGGTTGCACAACGCGGGCATGACCTCCAACAGATCGTGCTGCTTTGCAAACTCGGCGGCGGGGCACTCGGTAAACTCATAATATATCGGCTTATCGGGGTCAAAGGGCGCGACATTCATCTTATAGTCGCCCCACTTGTCGCACTTGAGCTTTGCGTTTAAAAACGCCTTGTGCATGAGTCTTTTAAAAAGCGGTTTATTGCAGTCGACAAAGCTCAGCTTGCGGAACGCGCCGAGCATCAGGTCGCCCTCCATCTGCTCTATCTCCTCAAGGCACGTGACCTCACGGCACACGGTGTAGTACGCCATGAGGGCTATGCAATCGTATGTACCGCCGCTGCCGTTGTGGAAATTGTCCTTGCCGCCGAGGTCTGTGCGCCAGTCGGACAGAAACTCGACATATTTATGCTGGAAGCGCTCCCACACCGCCTCGCGCTCATCCTCGGGATAGTGCAGGGCTATCTTCTCCAGTATCTGCTGTTTACACTTTTTTGAGTACAGCACATGACATGTCCTGTCAAATTTAAGCTCGTTATCGTTCATCTTTTTCTCCTGTAAATAGTTAGCGTTTGCTAACCTCCGGTCTCGCAAAAGGCCGCCCGCAGGCAGCCGTATTTTACTTAAACAGCTCGGTCATTGCACCGTGGATGAGGATGCGCAGCACCTCGGGGTACCTGTCGCCTATCTCATTTTGGTGCGACACCGTGAGGATGAGTCCGCGCACCGTAGCCGCGGCAAGCTCTATGCCCGCCTCGGGCTCAAGCTTGTGCTTTTCCAAAAGCTGGCGTATATGCGTCTCGTCGTCGTGATAATGCTCGGCCTTTATCTTCTCGGGCAGCCTGCGCATTATCGCCTCGGCGTCGTTTTCGATAAACCTCATCGCTCCCGTGTCGGAAAGGCGCTTGCACACGCACAAAACAGCCTCTGACACCCGCTCAGCAGGGGCAAGCCCGGCATTTTCACTCAGGCATTTATCGGCGACACCGTAAAGCTCGGTGTGCACATCCTCCAGAGCCGTGAAAAACAGCAGCTCCTTTGACTCGAAGAACTTATAAAACGAGCCCTTTGATATGCCGACGGCCTGCGTGAGCTGCTCAACGGAGGTCTTGCGCATACCCAGCGTAAAGGCGCATTTGCGTGCTTCCTCGAGCAATGCCTCACGAAGCTTTTGAGTTTCATAATCCGAAAACGCCAAGTTACACCTCCGATATTTATGACCAAAATCGTTTATTCGGTCATAATATAGCACAGTGCAAAACCAATTGCAAGAGCTTTGCTTGACTATTTTCGAAAAAACAGGTAGACTATACATGCGCTGACGGCGCTTTTTTGTTATTTAATTTGAAGTTGACTGGAGTTTACCATGGAAAGAAGCTGCGGCATTTTGCTGCATTTATCGTCGCTGCCCTCCCCCTACGGCATCGGGACTATGGGCAGGGCTGCATATAGTTTTGTGGATTTCTTGGCTGCCGCCGGGCAAAGCCTCTGGCAGCTGCTCCCGCTCGGACCCACAAGCTGCGGCGACTCGCCGTATCAGAGCTTTTCGAGCTTTGCGGGAAACCCGTATTTTATTGACCTTGACATACTCGTTGAGGACGGTCTGCTGCCTCAACGCGAGCTTGACGGCATTGATTGGGGCGCAGAGCCCGAGCTTGTCGACTATGGGAAGATTTACGAAAATCGCTTTAGAGTTTTGAAAATTGCCGCCGACCGTGGGATTGAGCGTGACAAAGCTGAGCTTGAGAAGTTCGTGAGCGATAATCGCTCGTGGCTTTTTGACTATGCCCTGTTCATGGCGCTAAAGCGGCATTTCGGCATGAAGGCGTGGTTTGATTGGCCGGACGAGGATATACGCCTGCACAAGCCCGAGGCGGTCGGAATATACGCCGAGCTTCTAAACGAGGATGTGCGGTTTTTTGAGTACATTCAGCTGCTGTTTTTCAAGCAATGGGACGCTCTGCATAAGTACGCGAACGAACACGGCGTTAAGATAGTCGGAGATATGCCCATCTATGTTGCCATGGACTCTGCCGATGTGTGGGCAAGCCCGGAATTCTTTTTGCTGGATGAGAAAAATGTCCCCGTTGAGGTCGCAGGCGTGCCGCCGGACTATTTTAGCCGTGACGGTCAGCTTTGGGGCAACCCCTTGTACGACTATGATGCCATGCGCCGTGACGGCTACGGCTGGTGGATACGCCGTGTTGACGGCGCGTCCAAGCTCTGCGACATTCTGCGCATTGACCACTTCCGCGGCTTTGAAAGCTTTTGGGCTGTGCCGTCTGATGCCGAGACCGCTAAAGTCGGGCGCTGGGTCAAGGGTCCGGGCATGGATCTTGTCGGCAGGCTCACGAGCTGGTTTTCAGATCTCGGCTTTATTGCGGAGGATCTGGGGCTGCTCACCCCCGAGGTGCAGGAGCTTTTGGAGAAGTCGCATCTCCCGGGGATGAAGGTGCTGGAGTTTGCGTTTGATCCAACTGAGCCGAGCAATTACCTGCCGCATAAGTACACGCAAAACTGCGTCTGCTATGTTGGCACGCACGATAACGCCCCCGTTATGGCGTGGCGGGATGAGGCGGATAAGGCCGAGGTCGAATTTGCCGAGCGATACCTTGCAATTAACGATACCGAGGGCTTTAACTGGGGCATGATACGCGGCGGCATGAGCTCGGTTGCGTCGATGTTTATTGCGCAGATGCAGGATTACCTCGGTCTCGGTGCCGACGCGAGGATGAACACCCCGGGCACGCAATTTGGCAACTGGCGCTGGCGGCTCAAGTCTGATGCGCTTACTCCCGAGCTTGCGGAGAAGATCGCCGATATGGCGAAGATATACGGCAGGTACACTGCCGAATAATTATAGAAAGGTTTTGTTACGATTGATACCCAAGCTAAAACCCAAAAGCTGCGCATTTGCGCTGCTCGGCAGTGCGATACTCGCCTTTGGGCTTTACAATGTCCACTCGTTTTCCGGCGTCACCGAGGGCGGTGTGCTGGGACTGACGCTGCTGCTGCACCACTGGTTCGGTATCTCGCCGTCGGTCTCGGGCTTTATTCTCAACGCCGCCTGCTACCTCATCGGCTTTAAGGTGCTGGGCAAAGAGTTTATCGCATATTCCGTCGTTGCAGGCGGCGGCTTCTCGCTGTTTTATGCGATATTCGAGCGCTTTGACCCCATTTGGCCTGAGATAGCCAACTACCCGCTGGCTGCGGCGCTGATCGGTGCGCTATTCGTCGGTGTGGGTGTCGGACTGTGCGTCAGGATAGGCTCTGCCCCCACGGGCGACGATGCGCTCGCAATGTCGGCTGCGGCAAAGTTCAAGATAGGCATCCAGTGGGTGTACCTGACAACGGACTTTATAGTCCTTGCACTGTCGATATCGTACATCCCGCTCAAGCGTCTTGCCTACTCCCTGCTGACTGTTCTGCTCTCGGGGCAGCTCATCGGCTTTATCGAAAAATTTGAGTTTAAAAAAATGAGGATCTAGCAGGGCTAGATCCTCATTTTTCTCGCGTCTAAAAGCGTCTCGTCCTCGGCATCGTGGCTTACGAATACAAGCGTTTTGCCTTGGGTGTGGCGCTTTATATATTCAATCGTTTTAAGCTTCGTGTCCCGGTCAAGGCCGGTGAACGGCTCGTCGAAAAACACGGTGTCGGCATTGCAAATTACCGCCCTTGCTATCGCCACTCTGCGGCGCATGCCGCCGGATAGCTGCGACACGGGTTTGTTTATGCTGTCGGCAAGGCCGACCTCATCAAGATGACTTAGTATAGTCTCCCTTGAAACGCCGTGGGGTGCAGTCATTTTAACGCAGACATAGGGCGTAAAGTCGCTCGGCAGTCTGTCCTCCTGGAACACGGCGGCTATCGACTTCGGGGCGTTAAGTACCTCGCCGCTGTCGGGCGGTGTGAGCCCCATCATGATGCGCAGAAGCGTTGTTTTGCCTCTGCCGGAAGTGCCGGTGATGAGAACGGTCTCGCCCTGCCCTATCGTGATGCTCACATTTTGCAGAACCGCTTTGCCGTCAAAGCTTTTGCACACATTTTTAAGCTCCATCAGCCACGCTCCAATCTGCCGTACAACGCTCTGAGTCCGAGCATGAACAGCTTTTCAAACAGCACGCTTACGATGACGATAATGACAGTCCAGCACAGAAGGTCGTCCGTGTCGAGGTATATCTTCGAGTAGAAAAGCTGCTTGCCGATAGACCCGTCGGGCGTGCCGATGATCTCCGCTGCTACGCCGGCTTTCCACGCCATGCCGAGAGCGGTTGCACAGGCTGACATCAAGAACGGCTTGAGCTGCGGCAAATGGATGTACAGCACCTTACGCAGGGGCGGCATTTTGAACACCGTGCCGACCTCGAGTATGAGCTTATCCTCGCTTTTTATGCCCTCGAGCACATTGCCGTAAACGACCGGCAACACGATGAGGAACGATATGAAGACCGAGAGGTTTTCCGCCGAGAGCCATATCAGGCAGATGACGACGAACGATGCAACCGGCACGGTCTTTATCGTGACGAGAAACGGCCACAGCAGCGTTTCGACCCAGCGGAAGCGTCCTGCAAGCGCAGCAAGCGTGATGCCGAGCGCAAGCGCTATGAAGAAGCCACCCGCCATGTGGTAAAAGCTGAACCAAATGGATGACCAAAAGCCCTCGGTCTGCCATATGGTAGTGAGCCTGACGGCGACATCTATAGGCGAGACTAACAATATTCGGCTGTTTACGGTCATGGCCGCTATCTGCCAAAGGCCGAGAGCGAACACGACCGCAAGAGCCTTGCCCAGTTTGCCGACGGGCTTACGCTCCATAGTAGAAGTCGGCGCCGGGCAGTTTGCCGCCTATTGCCTTAGGGTTCATGTCGTTGAGGACGGAAAGATAGCTTTCCATGTCGGTCTTCATCTCAGCGCCGGTGATGAAGGTGATGTTGCAGTAAGGCAGAGCCTTCTGAGCGATGGGTGCCTTGACTATCTCGTAATTTCCGATAAGCGCCGCTGCGTCCTCGGTGTTCTCCTGAACATATTTTACCGAGCTTTCGTACTCCTGCATGAACTTTTCAAGCTGCTGGGGGTACTTCTCGGCAAACTCGCTGCGGCAAACAACAACGCCGGTGACCATGGCAGAGCCGTTATCGAGCTTTGCCCACTCGTCGTTGAGGCTGATGGCAACGCGCAGACCGTCGACCTTTGCCTGAGCCGCGGTGACGAACGGCTGCGGAAGCATTGCGATGGCGTTCTCGTCCGAGGAGATGTAGGACAGAGCCTCGGTGGTGTCTGCGCACCACTGGATAGTGGGTGCGTTATCGCCGTCAAGGCCGTTTTCCTTGAGAAGATAGCGGAGAGCATACTCGGGTGCTGCGCCCTCGCCGGTGGCGTAGAGGGTCTTGCCGTTAAGATCGGACAGGCTATTAACGCTGTCGCCGCGCTCGACGATGTACAGAACGCCGAGGGTGTTGATGGCAAGCAGCATCACGCCGCCGTCGGTGTTGTTATATATAACGGATGCGAGGTTTGCGGGGACTGCTGCGATGTCTATCTCGCCCTTTGCAAGAGCTGCGACAAATGCGGAAGCCTCACTCTGGAGCTGGAAATCATACTTATTCACGCTCGTGCCTTTGTCGCTGTCGTCCATGAGCTTTACCATGCCCATGGCGGTGGGGCCTGTGAGCGCGCCGACCTTTATGGTCGTGGTCTCCTCAGCAGGTGCGGGTTCCTGAGTCGGTTCGGGATCCTTGGCCGCGCAGCCTGCTACCACGCACAGCAGCATGCATACTGCCAGTAGAAAACATACAAACTTTTTCATCTTTTTGCCTTCCTTTTATAAGTTTTTTAATAACTCTGCATTGTTGATGCAGACTAGTTTACCCTGTTTTGAGACAGCGCCGCTTTCCGTGAGCTCATCAAAGGCGCGGTAAAGCGAGGCTCGTGACATATTGAGCGCATCGGCAAGCCGGTGCATGGGCATGGGCATCTCGGAATACTCGCCCACGACGAGGTTATCCAAAAGAAAGCCCGCCAGCCGCTGCTCCGCCGTTCCGGCAGTTAAGAAATATATCTTCCTGTTCAGAAACAAAATGCGCTCTGAAAGATAGCGGATGTAATTTTCCGCAATGTCCGGCTCGCGCTCGATCAAGCGCTTAATGAGCCGCTGCGGCAGGAAAAGGACGCGGCTGTGCTCAATGGCGGTTATCTTCGTTGCGTACTCAGGCTCGCTGTTAAAAAGCGCCGCTGCGCCGAAGAGTGCGCCTCTTTGAAGCGTGCTCATGACGATAGGCCGCTTATCGGCGTTTTCCTTCGTGACGCGAAGCCTGCCCTCAAGGACTATACCGAGGCTGCGGGAAAAGCTCGTTTTGTCATAGACAACATCGTTTTTCTCATACTCGGCCGCCGTGCATTCGGACACCGCAAGTATCCTTGTGAGCACGCTTTTCGGCGAGCCGCGGAACAGCTCGGTTTTTAAGGCCAGCTCCATTTCGGTTTCGTTAAGCTTCATTATACACCTCGAAAATGTCTCATGTGAGACATTTTTCTGCTTTTGATTATACTCATCCGGCGTTTTAAGTCAAGCAAATTTTAATTATCCGTGAAGTGATTTTTTTAACCATCGTGCCGCTGCTTTTTGGGCAACTGATCCGGTTCATCGAAGTCAACAAATTTTCGCTCAAAATTTAGGCATATCAACGAATTTCAGTGCATTTGGTTTAATATCACGGGGCAATTGCATTTTGCCTGAAAGCGTGTTTTTAACAATCTGGCGCAATCGTATTATTAAGCAAAAAAATAACTTTTCTTTACTTTGATATTAATTTTCTTTATAATTATAGACAGCAATGTGTGAAAGTGGATCAAAAGGTTTAATCAAAAAAATGAGTTGACGGAAGCCGAGCTCTATCGGCTGTCGGTTCGCCCGTTTGGCTCACGGCAACTCAAAAGTAAATTGGAGGGATGATACATGATTCAGGTCGATTTCAAGCTGATCGACAGCATACTCGAAAAGTATGAATGTCAAAAAACCAAAGTCATACCGATTATGCAGGACATTCAGAAGGAGTATAAGTTCCTGCCCAAGGATGCGCTGCTGTATGTGGCTGACAAGGTCGGAGAGTCCCCTGCCGAGCTTTACGGCATCGCCACCTTCTATGAGAACTTCTCCATGAACGAGAAGGGCAAGTATGTCATAAAGGTCTGCAACGGCACCGCTTGCCATGTCAGAAAGTCCGACGATGTGCAGGAGGCTCTTTATGAAGCCACCGGCATGAAGCCTGAGGATCACATGTCCGCAGACGGGCTTTTCACCATTGAGCGCGTTTCCTGTCTGGGTGCCTGCGGTCTTGCACCGGTCTGCACCGTCAACGATGTCGTTCACCCCAAGATGACGCCGGACAAAATGCGCCAGCTTATTTCTGATTTGAGGGAGGCCGAGGAATCATGAAGATAGGTTCAAGACAAGAGCTCAGCTCTTTCCGCGAAGTGTGCGAAAAGCGCCTTGCATGCCAGGCTAAGCAGATACTCGTCTGCGGCGGCTCGGGCTGCGTTGCCGGCGGCTCTCTCGAGATATACGCAAGGTTTAAAGAGATCATGGAGGCCAAGGGTCTCAAGGTCGATGTCGTTTTGCAGGATCATGTCGACCACGGTGACACCGTCGGTCTTAAGAAAAGCGGCTGCCACGGCTTTTGCGAAATGGGGCCTCTGGTCAGGATCGAGCCTGCCGGTATACTGTACATAAAGTGCAAGGCCGACGACTGCGAGGAGATAGTAAACGAGACCATCCTCAACGACAATGTCGTTGACAGGCTCGTTTACCACGATAACGGCCGTTCGTACAATCGTCAGGAGGATATCCCGTTCTATAAGCAGCAGACCCGTGTTGCTCTTGAGCACTGTGGTCACATAAACGCAGAGAGCATCGAGGAGTACATCGCCGTCGGCGGCTACTCGGCTCTTGAAAAAGCAATATTCGACATGACCTCCGATGAGGTCATCAACGAGGTCTCCGAATCCGGCCTGCGCGGCCGCGGCGGTGCGGGCTTCCCCACCGGCAAAAAGTGGGCTCAGGTCGCCGCGCACAAGGAAGCTCCCGTTAAGTACATCGTCTGCAACGGCGACGAGGGTGACCCCGGCGCATTCATGGATCGCTCCATCATGGAGGGCGACCCCCACAGAATGATAGAGGGCATGATAATCGCCGCTGTTGCCTGCGAGGCGACCGAGGGCTATATCTATGTCCGTGCGGAGTATCCTCTGGCGGTCAAGCGCTTGCAGAAGGCCATTGAGGACGCTGAGGCCGTCGGCATTCTCGGTGATGACATCATGGGCTCAGGCAAGGCATTCCACCTGCACATCAACATGGGCGCAGGCGCGTTCGTCTGTGGCGAGGGCTCGGCTCTTACCGCTTCCATCGAGGGTCAGCGCGGCATGCCCCGCACAAAGCCTCCCAGAAGCGTCGATCAGGGTCTGTTCGCAGCGCCCACCTCGCTTAACAATGTTGAGACCTTTGCAAATGTCCCCGTGATCATAATCAAGGGCGCAAAGTGGTATAAGTCCATTGGCACCGAGGGCAGCTCCGGCACGAAGGCCTTTGCCCTTACCGGCAACATTAAGCACACCGGTCTTATCGAGGTGCCTATGGGTACGACCCTTCGTGAGATAGTCTACAACATCGGCGGCGGCGTAAAGAGCGGCAACTTCAAGGCTGTTCAGATCGGCGGCCCGTCCGGCGGCTGCCTAACCGAGGAGCACCTTGACCTCCCCCTTGACTTTGACTCCACCAAGAAGATCGGCGCGATCATCGGCTCGGGCGGTCTCGTCGTTATGGGCGACGACACCTGCATGGTCGAGATAGCCCGCTTCTTCATGAACTTTACAAAGAAGGAGTCCTGCGGCAAGTGCACCACCTGCCGTGAGGGCATCCCCAAGATACAGGCAATACTCGAGCGCATCACCCACGGTCAGGGCACGATGGAGGATCTTGACATGCTGCAGGAGCTGTCGGCGGTAGTCAAAAGCTGCTCGCTGTGCGGCCTCGGCAAGACTGCAACGAATCCCGTCCTCAGTACGCTTAAGTACTTCAAAAACGAGTACATTGCCCATGTTCAGGACAAAAAGTGCCCGGCAGGCGTTTGCCGCTCGCTGTGCACGATGTGGATAGACCCCGAAAAGTGCATCGGCTGCACGAAGTGCGCCCGCAACTGCCCTGTCGGCGCTATCACCGGCCAGCTAAGAAAGCCGCACACCATCGATCCCGAGAAGTGCATCAAGTGCCGCGAGTGTAAAAACGGCTGCCCGAAGCATGCGATAAAGGAGGTTTGACGATATGAAGCGTATGATTATAGACGGCATTAGCTGCGAATTTGAAAATGCTCGCAATGTCCTTGAAGTTGCTCAGCAAAATCACATTGATATCCCCAACCTCTGCTACTGCGAAAGCCTGTCGATATACGGCGGCTGCCGCCTGTGCGTTATCGAAAACGAGCGCGGCGGCATAGAGGCTGCATGTACCGTTATCCCCAGAGACGGCATGGTCGTGCGCACGAACACCGCAAAGCTGCGCAAGCACCGCCAAATGATAATAGAACTCCTGCTTGCAAGCCACCGCTCGGAGTGTACCACCTGTGACAAGTCCGGCAAGTGCAAGCTGCAGGAGTACGCAAAGCGCTATAACGTCACCAATGTCCGCTTTGCAAACAACTACTGCAAGGAGCCCATTGACGACTCCTCCCCGTCCATCGTCCGCGACCCCTCGAAGTGCATTCTCTGCGGCAAGTGTGTTAGAATGTGCTCCGAGGTGCAGAATATCCACGCCGTTGACTTCTGCAACCGCGGCATGGAAGCCTTCGTCTCCTGCGGCTTTGACAGAAAGCTCGTTGACACCGACTGCGTTGGCTGCGGCCAGTGTGCAGCAGTGTGCCCCACCGGCGCAATTACCGTCAAGAACGAAGTGTCCGACATGTGGAAGGCCATCTACGACCCCAGCAAAAAGGTCGCAGTTCAGGTCGCACCGGCAGTCCGCGTCGGCATCGGCGAGGAGTTCGGCATCCCTGCAAATGTCCCCGTGATGGGCAAGATAGTCACCGCACTCAAGATGATGGGCGTTGACTATGTGTTCGACACCTCGCTCACCGCTGACCTCACCATCATGGAGGAAACGGCGGAGTTTCTCGATAAGCTCAAGACCGGCGCAAAGCTCCCCATGTTCACCTCCTGCTGCCCGGGCTGGATAAAGCATGTTGAAAACAAGCATCCGCACCTCATGCCTCAGGTGTCTACCTGCGGCTCGCCGATGGAGATGTTCGGCGCTCTTATCCGTCAGCAGTACGGTGACGAGGAGGTCGTCTCCGTCGCAGTCATGCCCTGCACGGCAAAGAAGGCCGAGGCCGCCCGCCCCGAGCTTGTTAAGGACGACGAGCGGCTTATTGACCTTGTCCTCACCACGCAGGAGCTCGTGCGCATGATAAACGAGTCCGGCATCGACTTTGCGCATATCCCCGGCTCCGAGCCCGACGCTCCCTTCGCTCCCATCACGGGCGCAGGCGTCATTTTCGGCGTAACGGGCGGCGTTACAGAGGCTGTCATCCGCCATGTGCTCGGCGATGTTTCCGACGAGACACTGGCCAAGGTGGCAGAATGCGGCGTTCGCGGTCTTGAAGGCATCAAGGCATTCGAGGTCACGGCCGGCGACACCACGCTCAGGATCGCCGTTGCAAACGGCCTTGGCAATGCCGACAAGCTCATCGAAAAGATCGAGTCCGGCGAGGAGTTCTTCCACTTTGTCGAGGTCATGGCCTGCCCGAACGGCTGCATCGGCGGCGGCGGTCAGCCCCCCGCATGTCAGGCGCGCAAGGTCGAGCGCAGCGAGGGTATCTTTGCTGCCGACGAAGCCTGCGAGCTTCGCTCGTCCGAGCTCAATCCCGCTCTGGACGCAGTTTACGATCTGCTGCGCGGCAGAGCACATGAGCTTTTACATGTCCACTACCCCGATCACGGCAGAGAATAATTAACACAAAATCAGCTCCCGATCCCGGTTTTTGCCCGGGTTCGGGAGCTTTTTTAACATATTTTTCTTCAATTGTTTCGGTTTTATTAAGTTTTTCACCTTTTGCTGGAATTCCTATAAAAACTGTGTTATACTTTGTAAGATATAGAAGTTTGGCTGTTTTCAGCAGATTGGAGAACTTTTTATGCGTAGAATAGCTGCCATGTTACTGGCACTTTTACTTGTGCTCGGTCTTTGCGCCTGCGGCAAGGAGGTCGAGCCCGTCAAGGAACGTGACTGCGGCGTTTATGTCACCATTGAGGCAAACGATGTTTACACCGTGTCATACGGCACCGATGCAGGCTCGGAATCGACAAAGCATGCTGACGATACCCCGCTTGATGCGGGCGAGGTCGTGCACTTTGACTTTGCAGGCGATGCCGCCGAGGGTACGGCAAAGGCGATCATCGATTACAGCATCTGCATATACGACAAGGCGCTCAATGTCCTCGCCGTTGAATCGTTCAGCAGCGATTTTTCGAACATGGCCCGCATCGATATAACCGTTACGGCTGACCACCGCATCATAAATGCGAGCGATAAGCTCGTATGCGGCGGCGATACGATCGTTGAGATGACGGTAACGAAGCCCGAAAAAGGCGTTTCGCTGACTGTCCCCACCGTGACGATGCCCAATCGCCCCGAGGCCGCGAAGGCCATTAACGACAGCATCACCGCCGTCAATGAGACCTTTACCGGCGAGCAGCTTAAAAGCAGCCGCAAGGCATACAACGACCTTGCCAAGGAAGCCTCGGACGACGAGAAGCTTGACGCTTTCAGCCAGAATCGCTATGTGCGCGTCACCCGCGGCGACAGTGCAGTGGTGTCGTTCAGAATGTTCGACAAGGCAAACCTCGGCTCAGGCTCGGCAAGCGCCATAACCGGCCACAATTATGATGCCTACACCGGCGCTGAGCTCAAGCTCGCGGATATCACGGACAACACCGAGGAATTTGTAAACACCTGCTCAGAGGAGATATTCAGCATTCTTACCGATGAAAGCAAGTACGCTGACCTGCTCTTTGTAGAGGGCTACACCGACAAGGTCAAGGATCTTGTGTCCGACGGCCACTGGTACATGAATAACGACGGCGTTGTCATCGCCATAAACCCCGGCGAGATCGCCGATTCGGCTGAGGGCGCATTTGAGTTCACCGTCAAATACGATGTCCTCACCGGCAAGATAAAGGATGAATTTATCCCCGCAGAGCTTGACGGCTCGACCGGCGATATAGACGCCTCGCTTGCAAAGGATGCAGACACCGCCTCGCTCACCATGGTCGGCAGCGAGGCAAGCAAGGACATTGATTCTGTCCTCGTGACCGTGACCGGCAAAATTTATAACATCAGCGTTTACAGCGCAAACTACTACAAGTCCAGCGGCAAGTATTCGCTCGAGACCCAGCTTTGGTATTGCAGCGACCTTACCGAGGGCGCAGCGTTTGCGATAAACAAGGAGCTCAAAACTACCCCCAGCATTTTCATTGGCTTCACCCGCCCCGACGGCACGTATGAGCGTCGCCTGCTCTCTGCTGACAGCAGCGGCAAGGTCACCATTCTTGACCCTGACGGCGGCGAGACCGGCACGCTTATAAGCGGCAAGCTCCCCTACTCTGCCGACATTAACAGCGACGAGACGCAGGAGAAGATAAGTACGGCCACCGATGCCGAGGGTCTGCTCACGCTCGTTATTGAGTCCGGCGGCAGCACCTTTGAAGTGGCCACGACCATTAAAACCGTCTCCGGCATCCGCCTTTATGACATTGACGCTGACGGCAAGAGCGAAATATTCATCGACGGCAAGACCGCCGACGGCAGCACCGTGACCCACGCATTTAAGTTTGACGGTGAGCTTACAGCCTGCTCCTTCGGCGACAGCGACTATGCAAGCGGCGCAGTCAAGGAGTTTACGCACAGCAAGCTCTACCTCAAGCGCACGGTGGACATTCTCGGCACCTACACTGCCGAGGTCGGCTATACCTACTCTGACGGCGCATTTAAAAATGACTCCTCTGTTTTAAAGCTCAGCGGCACAAGCTATGTGACGACAGCAAAGGATCTCACGCTGGCTGACGGAAAGATAATCCCCTCCGGCTACAAGCTCAAGTTTACCGAAACAGACGGCAGCTCGTACATTGACTTTACGACCGACCAGGGTCTCAGAGGCAAGATCGCGATCGAAAAAGCCGAGTCCGGCTGGACGATAAACGGCAATGCCGACACGAGCTACTTTGAATCCCTGCCTTATAAAAAATAACACTTACGGCGCACATTCGGTGCGCCGTATTTTTTCATTTTGTTTTGCAAAAGCTATATCCGAGGTGAAACAAAATGAACGCTAAAAACGGCAGGGATATCCCCTTGGGGCTCGGCATGGCGCTTATGCAGAACGCCGACGCATTCTTCTATTTCTCGGAGCTGGATGCCGAGAAGCAGCAGAAGATAATCGACGGCTCACATGGCATAAAGTCGCGGGACGAGATGCGCAGCTATGTAAGCGGCATCAGCTCACAGGGCTAAGTGCGGGTTTGTGCGGCAGCGAAAAGCTTATGTCCGCGTTGTGCGGACATGTTGAATTTTTGTTGCCGCTACATAGACATTTTTGTGCTCACGCTATTGCGTTTTGCTTATTAATGCGGTAAAATTTTCTCATAAACACAATAAAAAATAATGTAAATGAGGTGTTTTCCGTGGATCTGCCCCTTAGCGAATTTGAACTGGCGGCAAAGAGACTTGCTCCCATGCTGCATCATACCGAGCTTGACCTGTCCTCGACCTTTTCGGCGATGACGGGCGGCAGCATTTATCTCAAGTGCGAAAACCGTCAGAAAACCGGCTCTTTTAAGATAAGAGGCGCAAGCAACAAGATCGCCGCCTTGATGGAAAACGGCGGTGTGAGCTCCGTTGTCGCCTCCTCGGCAGGCAACCATGCGCAGGGCGTTGCATGTGCAGCAAAGAAGTTCGGCATCCCCGCGACCATCGTTATGCCCAAGACAGCCCCCATTGCCAAGGTGCAGGCCACCGAGGGCTACGGCGCAAAGGTCGTTTTGGCCGGCGACTGCTATGACGATGCTTACAAGGCGGCGTGCGACATTTGCGAGACCGAGCATGCGACCTTCCTGCACCCGTACAACGATTTGGATGTTATCGCCGGTCAGGGCACGCTCGGCCTTGAGATAGTCGGCGACCTGCCCACGGTGGATATGATCATCGTTCCGGCGGGCGGCGGCGGTCTGCTTTCGGGTGTTGCTGCCTGCGTTAAGCAGATAAATCCCCGCATCGAGGTCATCGGCGTACAGGCCGAGGGCGCAAACGCAATTGCGCAGTCGTTCAAGGAGAAAAGATATATCTCGACCGACAGCGCTTCTACCATTGCAGACGGCATTGCAGTCAAAGCCCCCGGCGACATTACGGTCGACCTTATAAACCGCTATGTTGACGATGTCGTCACCGTATCGGATAATGAAATTTCCGAGGCAATACTGCTTCTCATGGAGCGCTGCAAGCAGATAGTCGAGCCCTCCGGCGCAACGCCCGTTGCCGCCGTTTTGAAGGGCAAGGTCGATGTCAAGGGCAAGCGCGTAGTGTGCCTGCTGTCCGGCGGCAACATCGATGTCAGCTTTATTCAGTGCATAATCGAGCAGGGTCTTGTTGCCCGTCACCGTCGTCTGAGATTCACCGTGACGCTGCTCGATAAGCCCGGCAGCCTCAGCCATCTTTTGAATCATATTGCCGATCTCGGTGCAAACATCGTTTCCGTCGTGCACGACAGGCTGAGCACCGCCCTCAACCCCAACGAGACGAATGTCCAGATAACCTGCGAGGTCGGTGGAGCGGAGCACGGCAAGACCGTCGTGAGCTCGCTCGAAAACCTCGGATACGCAGTAAAAATCAATTAAATGGAGGATAATAAAATGAAAACCGTTTCTACCAACAAAGCTCCCGCAGCCATCGGTCCTTATTCCCAGGCTCAGATAGTCGGCAACATGGTCTACACCTCCGGTCAGGTCGGCATCATCCCCGAGACCGGCGAGGTCGCAGTCGGTGTTGAGGCGCAGGCACATCAGGTGTTCAAAAACCTCTCCGAGCTTCTCAAGTCCGCAGGCAGCGACATGTCCAAGGTTGTCAAGACCACCGTTTTCATCAAGGATATGAACGATTTCGGCACAGTCAACGGCATCTACGCTCAGTATTTCACCGAGCCCTTCCCCGCCCGCTCCTGTGTTGAGGTCGCAAGGCTTCCCAAGGATGTTCTCGTCGAGTGCGAGGTCATCGCAGAACTGTAATATAAAACCGGTGCAATCAACGGATTGCACCGGTTTTTTCTTTGTTACGCAAAGTAACAGGCTTGTTATGCTCGGTTTATTGCGTTTTACGGAGGTTTCGGATATATTTAGAGCAGGAAAACGCAAGGGAGGTCATTAAGATGACATTAGGCGAAAAGCTCAAGGAAGCGAGAAAGCAGGCGGGGCTGTCGCAGGAGCAGCTGTCGGAAAAGTTAGGCG
The DNA here is from genome assembly GCA_963627445.1 of Oscillospiraceae bacterium. Lineage (GTDB taxonomy): Bacteria > Bacillota > Clostridia > Oscillospirales > Oscillospiraceae > F23-B02. The sequence continues at coordinate 25,505 of CAVGBM010000100.1, forward strand.
TTTCCCGCTCGGCCGTTGCAAAGTGGGAGACGGGTAACGGCATCCCCGATATCGAAAATTTAAAGGTCATTTCGCAGCTGCTTAGTGTGAGCATTGACTATCTGCTTAACAACGGTGAAAGCGTCGATTTACTCGTCATGCGTGAGCCGTACAGCTTGGACGACTACGGCAAGGGCAGCAAGTTCACGAAAAAGGAGCGTGTGGTGCGGGATAAACTTCCCGATGCCGAGATACACACCCTTGTCGCCGAGAAAAAGCTCACGAAAAGTGAGAAAATTATCGACAACATCCTCACCTTCTTCACCGATGCGCCCGCCGGTGTGCCGGAGCTTATAAACTCCCTAAAAGGCTTAGACACGCAGTATTATTTTGCGGAGAAGGACGGCAAGCAGTTTCTTGTTGTCGTGACTGACGAATTTATCGAGACCCGCGGGCTTGCAAGCCGCATCGAGGGCAGCAAGTTTGAGATCGGCGACATGAAGTTTTTAAAATGCAGACAGGCGATCAAATAAAAATACAGGCAATGCGTTTTGCATTGCCTGTATTTTATTTTGCGTGAAGTTTGTGTTTTCTGAGGCTGTCGAACACGAACAGGATGACTGCCGCCCAGACGAAGGCGAAGGTCGTGGCGTTGGTTTTCGTGAAGGCTTCGTTGTAAATGAGAACGCCGACGAGCAGCTGCAGCGTGGGGTTAACATACATGAGTATGCCCGAGGTGACTATGCTCGTTTCCTTGATGCCGCGTGCGAACAGGATGAGCGGTATGGAGGTCACAGCGCCGGAGATGACGAGAAGCAGCACCTCGGCGGTCGTGAGCGAACTGAAGGTGGTGTAGCCGGAAAACTGCGCATAGGCTATGAAGATGAGCGCAAGCGGGAGTACCGCCATGGTCTCCATGCAGATGGAGACCTCGCTTTCGGCCTTGATGCCCTTTTTCATCGCACCGTACAGTGCAAACGACAGGCCGATGATGATGGCAAGGTACGGCACATTGCCGTAGCCGATTATCGATATCATAACGCCGACAAAGGCAAGTCCGACCGAGACCCATTGCATGACGGATAGCTTTTCCTTAAACACAAGTGCGCCGATGAGCACCGAGAAAAGCGGATTCATGTAATACGCAAGGCTCGCTTCGAGTATTCTTCCCATAGCGACGGTGAGGATATACACGCCCCAGTTTATCGAAATGAGGATGCCGCATATAAAATACCTGCGGCGCTCGGCGGGGCTTGTGAGGATCTGCTTTACGCTGCTGCCGTGCTTTTTGATGAGTATGACGGCAAAGCAGAAAATGCATGAGAACACTATCCGTTGCGCCAGAACATATGCCGAATCGACACCGGCGAGCAGCTTCCAGAATATCGGCAGAAGCCCCCACAGTATATAGCAACCGAGAACGCTTAAGCTTGACTTATTCATTACAGTCCGGGGTAAAGCGGGAAGTTTTCGCAAAGCTCGATGACGCGGCCCTTTACATCCGCCACCGCTGCGTCACCATCGTTTATGAGCTTGACTATCATGTTGCCTATCTCGATCATCTCATTTTCGCCCATGCCTCTTGTTGTCACGGCGGGAGTTCCAAAGCGCATGCCGCTCGTGAGCTTGATAGACTGGGTGTCAAAGGGGATGGCGTTTTTGTTTGCGGTGATGTGAGCAGCGTCTAATAGCTCCTGCACCTCCATGCCGGTTCTGCCGAGGCTCATGGTGTCGGCAAGGATGAGGTGATTATCCGTGCCGCCGGAGACAAGACGGATGCCGCCCTTGGACAGGGTGTCGGCCAAAACGGCTGCATTTTTGACGACCTGGGTCTGATATGCCTTGAACTCATCGCTCATGGCTTCCTTGAAGCAGACGGCCTTACCGGCAATGATATGCATGAGCGGGCCGCCCTGCGTTCCGGGGAACACAGCGCTGTTTATCTTCTTTTTAAGCTCGTCCTTGCAGAGAATGATCGCACCTCTTGGGCCCCTGAGGGTCTTGTGGGTGGTGCTGGTGACAACATCGGCATACGGCACAGGGCTCGGGTGAACGCCCGCTGCGACAAGGCCGCCGATATGTGCCATGTCGACCATGAGGTATGCGCCGACCTCGTCGGCTATCTCACGCATCTTGGCAAAATCGATAAAACGGGAATATGCGCTTGCGCCTGCGATTATGAGCTTGGGCTTGCACTCGCCTGCTATCTGCATCGCCTTTTCATAGTCGATGCACTCGGTCTCGGGGTCAACGCCGTAAAAACGTGCGTCAAAGTATTTGCCGGAGATGGAGGCTTTAGAGCCGTGGGTCAGGTGGCCGCCGTGGCTTAAGTCCATGCCGAGGATGGTATCGCCGGGCTTTAAAAGCGCAAGATATACCGCCACGTTTGCCTGCGAGCCGGAGTGCGGCTGGACATTGGCGTGCTCTGCGCCGAAAAGCGCCTTTGCTCTGTCGATGGCAAGTTGCTCAACAACATCGACATATTCGCAGCCGCCGTAGTATCTCGCCCCGGGGTATCCCTCGGCATATTTGTTGGTCAGATGGCTGCCCATCGCCTGCATGACGGCGCGGCTGGTGAAGTTCTCCGATGCGATAAGCTCGATATGGTCGCGCTGACGCTGAAGCTCGTTTTCCATTGCATCATAAAGCTCTGTATCGTAGTCTCTTATAAATTCGTAACTCATGGTGCACCTCCATATGTGGTATTTCCCGTTGATTATACGCTAAATATTGCCCCATATCAAGCGAATTTGGCCGTTTTTCGTCTTTTTTCGTTTAATAAATCTTGAATGGCCGTCTCAGCTGTGGTAATATGCTTTAAGTGAGGTGAGGCAAGTGATAAAAAAAGTGTCTAAGATCCTGCTCATTATAATTGGTGTAATCGTTCTGCTCGTTGCCGGTTTCGTGCTTTGGCTGAGCATCAATGAGTTTAATCCCGAGCCCGTTTCGGATGCTAATATTGAGGTCAACTCCAGAATAGGCGACCTGTCGCCCTACGAGGGTCAGGATATCTCGATAATCAGCTGGAACATCGGCTACGGCGGTCTGGGTAAGAATGCCGACTTCTTTATGGACGGCGGCGAGGATGTCGTGACCTATGACCATGACGGCGTTACCGCGAACCTTGTCGGCATATACAAGACTCTGTATGATGAGGACGATTCTCCGTCTATCTTCATGCTGCAGGAAGTCGACAATGATTCGAGCCGCACCTACGGCATCAGCGAGAGGCAGTATCTCGGGATATACAACTCGACATATGCACTAAACTATTCCTGCCCATACGTTCCCTACCCCCTGCCGCCTATCGGCAAGGTAAACAGCGGTCTGCTCACGACCTCGCTTTTCGAGATAGACCACGCCGACCGCATCTCGCTGCCCTGCCCGTTCAGCTGGCCGGTCAGCGCCGCAAACCTCAAGCGCTGCCTGCTCGTGAGCTACATGCCCATCGAGGATTCGGAAAAGCAGCTCGTGATCGTTAACCTCCACCTTGAGGCGTATGACGACGGCGAGGGCAAGATAGCGCAGACAAAGCAGCTGCGCGAGTTTATCCAGTCGGAATACGAAAAAGGCAACTATGTCATTGCCGGCGGCGACTTTAATCAGATATTCCCCGGCGGACTTGACAAGTACCCCAACGAGCACGCCGACCTTTGGGAGCCGGGCATCATCCCCGACGATATCGTCCCCGAGGGCTGGACGCTTGCATACGATACCGATACGCCGACCTGCCGCCTGCTTAACCAGCCATATGACCCGGACGACACGGCAAACACGCAGTATTATGTCATCGACGGCTTTATCCTTTCGCCGAATGTGCAGCTTAACACCGTCAAGACCCTTGACGAGGGCTTTACCTACTCAGATCATAACCCCGTCAAGCTCAATGTAACACTTAAGTACGCATAAGATACAAAAAATCTCCTGTGCCTCGGCACAGGAGATTTTTTCGATTTAAGTATCAGTGGCAGCCGCAGCTACATCCACCCTCGTCGTCATGACCGCTGCAGCCGCAGCCTCCGTCGTCGTCATGGCCGTGGCAACCGCTGCACCCGCCGCCGCAGCCACCCTCATCGGAGATGAAGGGGAGCTGGCCGTGCATCATGAGCTCTGCTGCGTCGTCTGCATTGCCGCAGAAGCCCGCAAACGCGACAATACCATACTCGGTAAGCGCCTGCCGTGCGTGTGTACCGATATTGCCGACGATGACAACATCGACGCCGTTGCGATCCATGAGATCTGCGACCGCCTGATGACCGGTTTCTGTGACCTCAATGAGCTTCTTGTCGGTAATTTCGGTCTGATCAGCATTGGTGGTGTAAATTGCGAAGTACTCGGCGTGGCCGAAGTGCTCGTAGATCTCGCCGTCTTTGTAAGATACTGCTATGATCATGGTTTATTCTCCTTTTTCTATGAAATCCGCAAGCTCAGTCAAGGCTGCGGTGTCAACGCTTTCTATCTCGCCGGCATCGACCATGGTTGCAATTGCGGGGTCAATGGGCATGCGGGCATAGTGGGCTATGCCGAACTCCTCGGCGACCTTTGCGACCTTGCTTGCGCCGAAGATCTCGTGCTCCTTGCCGCAGTCGGGGCACTTGTAGTAGGACATGTTCTCGACGATGCCGAGGACGGGAATGTTCATCATTTTTGCCATGTTGACGGCCTTGGCAACGATCATCGAAACAAGCTCCTGCGGGGAGGTGACGATGATTATACCGTCAACAGGCAGGGACTGGAACACCGTGAGGGGCACATCGCCCGTTCCGGGAGGCATATCGACAAACATGTAGTCGACATTATCCCACAGAACATCGCTCCAGAACTGGGTGACAACGCCCGCGATGACGGGGCCGCGCCACACGACGGGGTCGGTCTCATTATCGAGGATGAGGTTAATGGACATTATCTGCGTGCCCTTATTCGAGTAGCAGGGTATGAGCATCTCCTCGGTGCCTCTTGCGTGCTCATGGATGCCGAAGGCCTTGGGGATAGACGGGCCGGTGACATCAGCGTCCAGCACGGCAGCCTGATGGCCGCGGCGCTGCATCTCGGTCGCCATCATGCTGGTGACAAGAGATTTGCCTACGCCGCCCTTGCCGCTGACGACGGCGATGACCTTTTTAACGCTTGCTGCGGGATTGAGCTTTGCGGTCAGATCCTGCTGCTGTCGTTCAGCGCAGCTTTCGCCGCAGGTCGAGCAATCATGTGTACACTCACTCATTGGTTATATCTCCTCAAAAAAATATTTTACAACATTATAACACAGTGCTTACCTATTGTCCAGCTTCTGAAGAGCACGGTTTAGGTACATCGCGCCAAGGCCGGTGAATGCACCCGTTATTATGCCCGAGGCGATGAGCACCGGCGCATACACTAAGATAGACGGCGTGCCGGTCACGAACACGGAAACGGTAAGCTGGCCGACATTATGCGCTATCGCACCGAGGATGCTCACGACCCACAGGAGTTTTTCGGGAAAGAGCTTCACCGTCAGGCACATGACGGCATACGCCAAAACGCCGCCCGCTATGCTGAACAGGAAGCCCGAAAAGCCGCCTGCATACATGCTGCCCATGATAATGCGCATTAGGAGTATCGCCCCGGCCTCCCTGCGGCCGAGGATGAGCATCGCAACGAGCGTTATCATGTTCGCAAGGCCGAGCTTCACGCCCTGGATGGGGACTAAGGGCGGTATCTGCGCTTCGATGATGAATACGATCATCGACGCTGCCGTCAGCATCGCCATGAGGGCAAGCTTTCTCGTTTTAGGCATCGATCTTGTCCCCCTCGATCTCAATGGTCACTCTGTGGGGCATGCAAATGATCGGCACGCCGTTATCCGTTATCTCGCCCTGCTTTACGCAGATCTGATCGCGGCAGTCAGACTCCGACACGCAAATGCTGCCTTTGTCTACATGTATCTTATTATACCCATAATCGGTCTTAATTTCTATGTCATATGCAACAGTGACTGTGTCGAGGTCAATTTTTTTATAAACCTCGCCGTCGACACGAATGACCGCCGCCGTGCCTATGCTGCCTTTAGAGAGCAGCAAAAATGCGCCGATGCATATAATGAACACAGCGGCGAAAAGAAGTATCCAGCTTTTATTATTACCCTTAAACATACTTATATTTTAATTGACTGCGCCTTGCTTGTCAATGAGCATAAATAATGATATAATACAAAATTGTATAACTATGAAAAGAGGTGAATTCGGTTGACCGACATGATCGTAAGAGCCATATCGTTTATTTTACCGCTGTTTGCGTTTATTGTGCTGATAAGAACGGTGCGGTCTATGTTCAACGGCAAATCCCAGACGGAGATCTGGGGCTATATTCAGACCGATGACAAGGTGCTGCGCATAACGCACTGGGAAAATATCATCGGTAGGACACGCTCGGCCGACATCCATCTTTCAAGCCCAAAGGTCAGCCGTGTTCACGCCGTTTTGATCCGCAGTGCCAAGGGACAGTGGCGGATATTCGACATTTTCTCAAAGGGCGGCGTTCGCGTAAACGGGCAGTCGGTCGGCGTAAGCGGATACCCGCTTACGGACGGCGATGTTTTGAATCTCTCGGAGGTCAGCGTCAGATTTCGCGAAATAAACGAGCGCCAGCGCAGCGAGATCGAGGCTCGCAGAATCGTCACATGGAGGAATGTCCATCCGGCGATAACGCTGCTGTACCTGACAGTATTCCAGGTGTTTCTGCTTTTGGAGCACTGCTTCAGTGCCTCGCAGGAGACGCTGCCGGAGATTGCACTCGGCTTTGCGCTGCTTATTTTGCTCGAGTGGTTTTGCTACTTTGCCATGCGCAGCATAAGGCGCACGGGCTTTGAGGTCGAGACCGTCGCATTCTTCCTGTCCACCATCGGTCTATCGGTCATCGCGACCTCGGTTCCGTCGGAGATGTTCCGCCAGATGATCATCGTTTTTGCGGGCGTTGTCTCGTTCTTCCTTTTAGGCGCGTGGCTGCGTGATCTTGACAGGACTAAGACTATGCGCCTGCCCGCTGCCATCGGTGCGGTGCTGCTGCTTGCCGCCGTGCTTGTTATAGGCAGCGAGAAGAACGGCGCAAAAAACTGGATCTTCATAGGCAGCATGTCGCTCCAGCCGTCGGAGTTTGTAAAGGTCGCATATATCTATGTCGGCGCTGCGACGCTCGACAGACTGTTCAGCACCAAGAACCTTATCGTTTTCATCGGCTTTTCCGCAGTCTGCGTCATGGCGCTTGCACTCATGAGCGACTTCGGTACGGCGCTTATATTCTTCGTGACCTTCCTCGTCATATCATTCATGCGCTCGGGCTCTATCGCAACTGTCGCACTGGCTGTCACCGGTGCGGGCATGGCGGGCTTTCTTATGCTGCGCATGAAAGCGCATGTCGCGCGGCGCTTTGCCGCATGGGGGCATGTGTGGGAGGATGTTTACGATACGGGCTATCAGCAGACGCACGCTCTGTCTGCCGGTGCATCCGGCGGGCTTTTCGGCAAGGGTGCGGGCAACGGCTGGCTCAAGGACGGCTTTGCCGCAAACACTGACACAGTGTTCAGCCTCGTGTGCGAGGAGCTGGGTCTTCTTATCGCCATCTGCGCCGTTTTGGCCATAGTCTCGCTTGCATTCTTCGCAGTCAGGAACGCCGCTCAGGGCAGGAGCGCATACTATTCCATTGCCGCCTGCGCAACGGCGAGCATGTTCCTTGTCCAGCTTGCGCTGAATGTTTTCGGCTCTGTTGACATTCTGCCGTTTACGGGTGTCACCTTCCCCTTCGTTTCAAGGGGCGGCACCTCGGTGCTGTCGTGCTGGATGCTGCTTGCGTTTATCAAAGCCGGCGACACACGAAAGGGAGCAAGCTTCGTTGTCAAGGCTCCCGACGCTAAACAAAAGGAGGCAAAGGCATGAAAAAAGTCTCCCTAAGAGCATCATTTGC
>CAVGBM010000101.1:0-6958 GCA_963627445.1 Oscillospiraceae bacterium
TATGTACATATATCACTCTAAAGGCACATAATAGCAAGTCAATTATGCAGAAAATGTAGTATTTATTTTGCTTTCAGGCTGTGTTCCAAAATCGGAAGATAGCTGTTTCTCAAAATTGGGAAATAGCTCTGCCGGGAACTTTCGCTCATTTTTGAGCAAAAGAAAAACAGCCATGCAGCAACATCTCTGTTACTACATGACTGCGTTTTCTCCGCTTGAGGCGTGTCAGCCTATGAAATTTTCTTGTTTCCTAAAAATCCCTATGACGAACCCCCAAAAATGCATCTCTCTTTTTTAGCCTATCTGCTTTACGACATCGGTGAGGATGGAGTAGTAGCCGGATTTATTGACATGTATGCCGTCACCACCGCTGAAGTGTGGGTTCATGCCGCCGGAGGAGTCGCGCATGGATGTGGCTATATCTATGTAGTTGTAGCCGGCTGCCTCGACCGCTTGCTTAACAGCGGCATTATAGCTGTTTATCTTTTCGTTCGAGGCAAAGCTTGACGCCGAATCGATGGGCGTTATAGACGCAACATAGAGCTTCGACTGGGGCAGGCGCTCATGCGTGCGCTCGAGCATATTAAGGTAGTTCTCGCAGTACGTCTCGGCGCTGGTCATGTTGATATCGTTCATGCCCATGGAAAAGATGACATACTTGGGTGCAATGACCTCCAAGGCATCGAGGGCGTTATACTCTCCGCCATTTACCTTAAAGGTGTAATCATCGATGCTGCGGATGCCGACATTGCCGACCGCAACAACGATATCCTGCGGTAGGACACCGTAAACATACAGGCCGCTGCAAATGCTGTCGCCAACGAAGGCGCAGTTTGAGATCAGCGCTTTCTGACTGTCGGTAAACGAGTAGCCGTCATAGTCCGGCAGGTCGATAGACACGCTTATCTGGCTGCTCGGCTGGGGAAGCGTCTCGGTCGGTGTGGGCGTAGGAGTTGTTACGACTGTCTCGGCAGGCTGAGCAGCTGTATCCTGCGGGTCATCGGGCGTGGTCTGCTTAGACTGCACAAAGCGAACTATGACCGCTGCCAGAACAGCGATGCACAGTATGAGAATAAAAACAATTCTTGGTTTTCTATTTGTCTTATTTTTCATTTCAAAAAGTTGGCTGGTTTTCAGTCTCAGAAAATGTTAATGCCTGTAAGCAAAACCGCATCAGGGGACACGCCCCTGATGCGGCAGGCTTTGCCGCATCAGCGGCTATAAACCAATATTACTCGTTGATCGCGATAACAACGCCGGAACCGACAGTGCGGCCACCCTCACGGATAGCGAAACGCAGGCCGTTCTCGATTGCGATCGGGGTAATCAGCTCAACGTCCATGTCGACGTTATCGCCGGGCATGCACATCTCAGTGCCTTCGGGAAGGGTGATGACGCCGGTAACATCGGTGGTACGGAAGTAGAACTGAGGACGGTAGTTGTTGAAGAACGGGGTGTGACGGCCGCCTTCTTCCTTGGACAGGACGTAAACCTGACCCTTGAACTTGGTGTGGGGCTTGATGGAGCCGGGAGCTGCCAGAACCTGTCCACGCTCAACGTCCTTCTTTGCGATACCACGGAGAAGAGTACCGACATTGTCGCCAGCCTCTGCGTACTCGAGGATCTTGTGGAACATCTCGGTACCGGTGACGGTGGTCTCGGTGATCTCGTCCTTCAGGCCAACGATCTGAACCTTGTCGCCAACCTTGACGCGGCCACGCTCTACACGGCCGGTGGTAACGGTGCCACGACCGGAAATGGTGAAGACGTCCTCGATGGGCATGAGGAAGGGCTGGTCGGCCTTGCGGTCGGGAGTGGGGATCCAAGTGTCAACTGCGTCCATGAGCTCCTTGATGCAAGCATACTCGGGAGCATTGGGATCGTTGGACTCGCAAACGAGTGCGTTAAGAGCGGAACCACGAATGATGGGGGTGTCATCTCCGGGGAAGCCGTAGAAGTCGAGAAGCTCACGAACTTCCATCTCGACGAGCTCGAGGAGCTCTTCGTCGTCGACCTGGTCGCACTTGTTCAGGAATACGAGAACGGAAGGAACGTTAACCTGACGGGCGAGCAGAAGGTGCTCACGAGTCTGAGCCATGGGGCCGTCGGAAGCAGCGATAACGAGGATAGCGCCGTCCATCTGAGCTGCGCCGGTGATCATGTTCTTGATGTAGTCGGCGTGGCCCGGGCAGTCAACGTGTGCGTAGTGACGATGTGCGGTCTTGTATTCGACGTGAGCGGTGTTGATGGTGATGCCGCGCTCTCTCTCTTCGGGAGCCTTGTCGATGGAAGAGTAGTCAGTGTACTCTGCGCCACCCTGCATTGCAAGGTACTTAGTGATAGCTGCGGTCAGAGTGGTCTTGCCGTGGTCAATATGGCCGATGGTACCGATATTAACGTGGGGCAGGGATCTGTCGAATGTCTGCTTTGCCATGATTTTACCTCCAAATTGTTTTAATCAATACTTGTTTAAATTTTACTTACTTGTACATTTATTTTATCAGCCTTTTCTGCGGCTGCCGACCAGAGTCTCCTGAAGGCTCTTGGGCAGCTCAACATAGTGGCTGGGTTCCATGCTGTAAGTCGCCCTGCCCTGCGTTTTGCTGCGCAGGTCGGTAGCGTAACCAAACATGGTAGACAGCGGGACGTTTGCCTCGATGACTGCCGCACCGTTTCTGATATCGGAGCCAACGATCTGTCCGCGTCTTGCGTTTACATCGCCCATGACATCACCCATGTACTCATCGGGTGCGGTCACGACGACCTTCATAATGGGCTCGAGCAGAGTCGGGCCGGCCTTTTCACAGGCCTCCTTGAACGCCATGCTGCCGCAAATCTTAAAGGCCATCTCAGAGGAGTCGACCTCGTGATAAGAGCCGTCTATCAGGGTGACCTTGACATCGACGACCTGATAGCCTGCAAGAACGCCGGACTGCATAGCACCCTGAATACCCTGATCGACGCAAGGAATGTATTCCTTGGGGATCGCGCCGCCGGTGATCTTGTTGATAAACTCATAACCCTTGCCGGGCTCGTTTGGCTCAACGACAATCTTACAGTGTGCAAACTGACCCTTACCGCCGGTCTGGCGGGCATAGCGGGTGTCGACGGTGGCGGAGCGGGTAATGGTCTCCTTGTAGGAAACCTGGGGCTTGCCGACATTGGCTTCTACCTTGAACTCTCTGAGCAGTCTGTCAACGATGATCTCCAGATGGAGCTCGCCCATACCGGCGATGATGGTCTGACCCGTCTCTTCATCCGTATAGGTCTTGAAGGTGGGGTCTTCCTCTGCCAGCTTCTGAAGGGCGATGGCCATCTTCTCCTGACCGGCCTTGGTCTTGGGCTCGATGGCAACACGGATAACAGGCTCGGGGAATTCCATGGATTCAAGGACAATGGGGTTTTTCTCATCACAAAGAGTATCGCCCGTCGTGGTGTTTTTGAGGCCGACGGCAGCAGCGATGTCACCGGAATAAGCCATGGTGAGGTCTTCTCTGTGATTTGCGTGCATCAGCAGGATGCGGCCAATGCGCTCACGCTGACCCTTGGACGAGTTGAGCACGGTCTTGCCGGCCTCCAGCGTACCGGAGTAAACACGGAAGAAGCTCAGTCGGCCGACATAGGGGTCGGTCATGATCTTGAATGCAAGCGCCGCAAACGGTGCGCTGTCAGAGGCCTCGCGGGTCTCCTCCTCATCGGTCTTGGGGTTCACGCCGCAGATAGCGGGGATATCCAAGGGAGAGGGCATGTACTCGACGATAGCGTCAAGCAGCTTCTGCACGCCTTTGTTTTTGTATGAGGTTCCGCAGACGACGGGCACCATCTTGACGGCACAGGTGGCCTTTCTGATGGCGGCGCGGATCATATCCTGCGGGATCTCCTCGCCCTCGAGATAAAGCATCATTATCTCATCGTCGAAGTCGGAGATGGCTTCGAGCATCTTGACTCTGTACTCCTCGGCCAGATCGCGCATGTCCTCAGGGATGGGCTCATCACGCATATCGTTGCCAAGATCGTCATAGTAGATGCGGGCGTTCATTTCGACCAGGTCAATTATGCCCCTGAAATCAGCTTCAGCGCCAATGGGGAGCTGAATGGGGACCGCATTACATTTAAGTCTGTCATGTATCATCTCAAGAACATGATAGAAGTCGGCACCCATGATATCCATCTTATTGACATATATCATTCTGGGAACATGGTAATGGTCGGCCTGTCTCCATACTGTCTCGGACTGAGGCTCAACGCCGCCCTTTGCACAGAGGACCGTCACGCAGCCGTCGAGTACTCGCAGAGAACGCTCGACTTCAACGGTGAAGTCAACATGACCCGGGGTATCGATGATATTGATGCGGGTATTGCGCCAGTGGCAGGTGGTAGCCGCGGAGGTGATGGTGATGCCACGCTCCTGCTCCTGCTCCATCCAGTCCATGGTCGCAGTACCCTCATGGGTCTCACCTATCTTGTAGTTAACGCCGGTGTAGTAAAGAATACGCTCAGTGGTCGTAGTCTTACCGGCATCGATGTGAGCCATGATTCCGATATTTCTGGTTTTTTCAAGTGAATACTGTCTGGGCATAAAATACTCCTGTTCAGATTACCATCTGAAGTGTGCGAATGCCTTGTTGGAATCTGCCATCTTGTGGGTATCCTCGCGCTTCTTGACGGAGGCACCGAGATTGTTGCATGCATCCATGATCTCGCCTGCAAGACGCTCCTTCATGGTCTTCTCGCCACGCTTGCGGGCGTAGCCGACGAGCCAACGAAGGCCGAGTGTCTGACGGCGGGCAGGTCTTACTTCGATAGGAACCTGGTAGGTAGCACCGCCGACACGGCGAGCCTTGACTTCCAGGCTGGGCATAATGTTGTTCATTGCTTCGGTGAAGGCCTCAAGGGGGTCCTTGCCGGTCTTCTCCTTGATGATGTCAAAAGCGTCGTAAACGACCTTCTGAGCAACACCCTTTTTGCCGTCCAGCATAATAGCATTGATGAGCTTGGTCACCAGAACGCTATTGTACATAGGATCGGGTAAAATCTCTCTTTTGGGAACATTACCTCTTCTGGGCACTTTGCTTCCCTCCTTCATTAAAAAATGACTTCACAGGTACTCGGAAAGACTTTTCGCTTTCCGTCTGCGCCCCGAGGTTATCAATATTATGATAAACAACAGGGCAAAAAATTTGCTGTTGGTTGATTACTTCTTCGAGGCCTTGGGTCTCTTTGCACCGTACTTACTGCGGGCCTGCATACGACCGGAAACACCCTGTGCATCGAGGGTACCACGGATGATGTGGTAACGGACACCAGGAAGGTCCTTTACACGGCCGCCGCGGATCATGACGACGCTGTGCTCCTGAAGGTTGTGGCCGATACCGGGAATGTAAGCGGTAACTTCGTAGCCATTGGTCAGGCGGACACGGGCAATTTTACGCAGAGCGGAGTTCGGCTTCTTAGGAGTAGAGGTACGGACTGCGGTGCAGACGCCTCTCTTCTGAGGTGCGCTCAGGTCGGTCTCACGGTTCTTCAGGGTGTTCAGACCCTTCTGCATTGCGGGAGAATTGGACTTGTAGGTAACCTTCTCTCTGCCTTTTCTTACCAGCTGGTTAAAGGTAGGCAATTTTCATTTCTCCTTTCTTCAAAAATTTCCTTGAAAACCAAGGATTTTCGGTGGGTCACCCGTTTTTGGGCATAGTAACCCCACACAGATTGATATTTTAGCAAATTACACAAATTTAGTCAAGAATTTTTTACACAAAATACAGTTTGCTTTTTCGTTTTTTCTTGTCTAAATGTCAAAACTGCCGCATATAAACAGCAGTTTTGTTTAGTTTGTATACAAATCCAGTGCAGCTTCGATATCTGCATACAGTTGATCTGCGTTATCTATCCTGTACCAGATCAAGTCGTCCGCCGATGAGTACAGGTAGGCTACTCCATTACAGACAAGCTCCATTGGTATTCCATCATCGGTGGTTTCGGTTATGTCAGCCGTTATGATGAGGTGTATCGGGCCATTGGTTAATGTTATGTCAACCATTAGTGTGTACTCACCCTCTGTGAGATTTGCCGGAGCGAAGCAGCGCTTTGCTGTCATATCGGCAAGAATGTCATTTAGCTCTTTGATTTCCTTATCGTCAAGGTTAATGCGATTATCCATGTGCATGACCGATACATAGGTTATATCGTCTGCGTCGATGGGATGAACAGGTGCAAGAAAATACAGCGCTATTATCAGCAGCAGGCACACGGCGGCGGTTATCCAACCGGACAGTTTCTTAGACATAGCTATCCCTCCTTACATTATAAACTAATTATACTATATCGCTCGGGACTATGCAAAGAAATGTTGCTCATCGCTGCATAATTTGCCATATTATACAACACTATGTTGCCGTAATTGGAGGTATTGACGGGCAAAAACTGCTGTACCGAGCGGTACAGCAGTTTTAGGTTTATTAGAGTGCGTTGGTGCGTCCGACAAGTGCAGACAGGTCAACAAAGCTCTCGGCTTCGTCGGCTGCCGTTTCGTCGGTCTTGCCCTCAAATTCACGGTACATTGTAAGGCCGCTGCCTGCGGGGATGAGCTTGCCGATGATGACATTTTCCTTGAGGCCGACGAGGTGGTCGACCTTGCCCTTGATCGCAGCCTCGGTAAGAACCTTGGTGGTCTCCTGGAAGGATGCTGCCGACAGGAAGCTTTCCGTTGCAAGCGATGCCTTGGTGATACCCATGAGAAGCTGGGTGTAGGTGGCCTTGGTGAGTCCCTCCTCACCTGCCGCGATGCGCTCGTCGATCTTGCGGTTTGCTGCCTTGAGCTCGCCGATATCGACAGTTGCGCCGCTGAGAAGATCGGTGCTGCCGGAGTCTTCGATCTTGACCTTGCGCATCATCTGGCGGACGATGATCTCGATATGCTTATCGTTGATATCAACGCCCTGCTGACGGTAGACCTTCTGGA
>CAVGBM010000102.1:0-48025 GCA_963627445.1 Oscillospiraceae bacterium
TCGTCGCCCTCGGCTCACTGTTTACGGACATAACGCCCGTTTTGTTCGTCGTTGTGTCGGCAGTCGTCGGCATTGCGATAAGCTGTCTGGGGGTGAAGGGTAAATGACCATTCTTCGCCTTTGGTGGGAGTTTTTCAAGATAGGTATGTTCTCCGTCGGCGGCGGCATGGCAACGCTCCCGTTTTTGTACGATATGTCGGACAGAACGGGCTGGTTTACCTACGACATGATCGCCGACATGCTCGCGGTGTCAGAGTCAACGCCCGGCCCTATCGGCATCAACATGGCGACCTACACCGGCTATGTGACGGCGGGCATCCCGGGCTCCATTGCCGCAACGCTCGGCGTTATCACCCCGGGCATCATCATTGTCCTGCTCATCGTCGCGGTGCTTGACCGCTTCAGGAAAAACAAGTATGTCGAAGCTGCGTTCTACGGCCTGCGTCCGGCATCCACCGGCCTTATCGCCGCAGCGGGCGTGCTCGTTATCCAGATCGCGCTTTTGAATGTCGACCTTTATAAGCAAAACGGCAATTTGCTTGATGTTTTCAACATCAAAGCGATAGTTTTAGCTGCGGTGCTGTTGGTGCTTACACGGTGGTTCAAGCCCACCAAAAACCTGCACCCGATAATATTCATTGTCGCCTCGGCCGTTGTCGGCATACTCATTTTTTAAAATAAAACAGCCGCTCCCAGCAGTGCAAGTGCGCTGCCTATAAGAGCAATGACAAACCGTCCGATGATATATCGGGCGGTTTTTATATCCGTTCCGCCGAGTACGGAAAGCGTCTGAAAATGCACGGAAACGCCGCCCCAGCCGAGGATAAACGCCGCAAGAGCAAGGTTAACGGGGCTTGCGCTCAGACCGTTCATTGCCCCAATGCCGTTGCCGAGCTCCAAAATGCCGCAAAAAAGCGCTCTGCTCCATATAAGCTCCATGCCAAACACCGAGGACAGCAGCCTGGCTGCCGCCGCAAATGCGCCGAACTTTTCGAGTATTCCGGTCAAAACCGAGAACGCAACGATAAAACCGCATATAGATAAGCATGCGCTGACAGATGCCTTCACAGCATTTGTAAACGCGACCGCTAACCCTGCCGAGCTGCGTACCGTTTGCGGCTCGGCGCATTTTTCAACACCGTTCGGCGCAAACATGATACCACCTAATACAGCAGCAAGAATATGTACAGCGTACAGGAATAAGCCTGTTACCGATGACCCAAACACCCCCACGCCTGCGGCACCGATGATAAACGACGGACCTGAGTTGTTGCAGAAGAGAAGAAGCCTCTCAGCCTCATTTTTTGAAATGTCGCCATTTTGCCGAAGTGACGCAATGTACGCAGCACCCATCGGATATCCCGCCGTAACGCCTATGATAAACGCCGTGCCGCCGTTGCCGGAGACACTAAATAGCCTGCGGCTCAACGGCGCAAACGCTTTGCCCAGCCATTGCGCAAGACCAACCTCGCTTATGAGCTTTGTCGCAACGAAAAACGGGAAAAGCGAGGGGATGATAAGACCTGCACACATTTTAAGCCCCTGTACCGCCGAAGCGGACGCTGTATCGGGAAATGCGATAAGCGCCGCAAAAAGCATCAGCGCACAGGTAACGGATACAAATTTTTTCACAGCCGTCAACTCCTTGTCCATGTATTAAGCTATGAGGCAGCACATAGATTTATACAGCGGGAGGTGGTGCGTCCATGGACGGTTTAAAGGATAAGGCGGAGCTTTTGGCAGACAGATTGGAGCTGCCGTCGGACGCTCTTGCGGGTACGGTGAAGCTTACCGTGAACGGCAGGCGCAGGGTGCTCATAGAAAACCACTGCGGGATAATCACATACGAGGACACGGTCATTGCCGTCGACTGCGGCGGTATGAAAACCGTCATACGCGGCGACGACCTCGGCCTCGGCGCAATGGATAAGCAGGATATGCTTATAACGGGAAGAATACTGTCTATCGAGTTTGAGTAGGTGTCGGATGGAAAAGCTATATGATCTTGCCCGCGGAACGGTGAGACTTGAAATAGCGGGCGAAGAGCCCGAGCGGATACTAAACTTCTGCGCCGAAAACGGCGTTGAGTTTTGGGATACAAGCCCAAAAGCAGAGTTTGCCGTGCAGATAACGATACACGCTGCCGATTACCCGCTTTTGCAGTCGCAAAACGGCAAAAACGGCATCGAGCTGCGGCTGCTTGCTGCAAGGGGCGGCAAAAACATAACCGCATCAATGAAAAGGCGGCTTGCACTGTGCATAGGTGTTGGGGTCTGCATCGTACTGCTTGCTATATCCTCGCTTTTTGTCTGGCGCATCGATATAAGCGGCAATGATACGATCAGCGACGGCGTTATCCTGCGTGCATTGTCCGAATGCGGCGTGGGTAACGGCGCATTTTGGCCTGCGCTATCCTCGGACGAGGTTCGCAGCGACATGCTCATGAAGCTGCCTGATATTGCGTGGCTGAGCGTGAATGTCCACAACTCATGCGCCGAGGTCGTCATCCATGAGCGCATTGCAAAGCCCGATATCGTGGACGAAGCCGAATATGCAGATGTCAAAGCCGCAAAGTCCGGCTATATAACAAAGCTCTCCGTTCTGGAGGGCAAAGCGCTGGTTCAAGTCGGCGACACCGTGTCAAGGGGCGATACGCTCATATCCGGCATAATGGACAGCGATACCGCCGACGACCGCTTTGTCCATGCAATGGGCACCGTGCAGGCACGCACATGGTATGAGATAAACGCCCAAACTCCGCTGTACGAGAGCGTAAAAACCGAAAAAGGGCACAGCAGCACAAGTTTATCTATTGTATTCGGCAAAAATCTCATAAAATTTTCAACTGACAGTAGAAATAACAGCTTAAGCTGTGCTAAAATAAATAAATTAAGATACGCAGCATTAGGCGAAGCTTTTGTGCTGCCTGTGGGAATAATAAAGCAGGAGAGCACGGAGTTTGCGCTGCATAAGCAGAGGATAGACGAAAACGCAGCCACACAGCGGCTTAAGCAGAACCTTTTAACAGAACTCAATCGTCGCATCGGCGACGGGAGTGTCAGCCAAACGAGCTTCAGCGTATCTAAAACCGAGGAACTTCTCACCGTCACGCTCAGGGCGGAGTGCATTGAGAATATAGGAGTAGAATATGATCGACAGAACGATAGAAGTTGAAAGAATGGAGCATGTCATAAGCGTGTTCGGCTCGTTTGACCAGAACCTCAGGATCATCGAAAACGAGCTTGAGGTCAAGGTCATTGACCGCGATAATAAGATACACATCTGCGGCGAGGCCGAAAGTGTCATGCTCGCCGAAAAGGCGATTAACGGCCTTTTGACGCTTGCCATGCGTGGCGAGAGCATCGACGCTCAGAATGTGCGCTATATCCTAAAGCTTGTTTCCGAGGGCAAGGAGTCGAAGATAGACGAGCTTGCGAGCGATGTCGTGTGCATAACCGCAAAGGGAAAGCCCGTCAAGGCAAAAACTCTGGGTCAAAAGACCTATTGCGATGCCATTGCAAATAACACCATCACCCTCGGCATCGGCCCCGCCGGTACGGGCAAGACCTATCTTGCCGTTGCGGCGGCTGTCGCAGCCTTCAGGGCAGAGCAGGTCAATAGAATTATCCTCACTCGACCCGCCGTCGAGGCCGGCGAGCGCCTGGGCTTCCTGCCCGGCGACCTGCAAAGCAAGGTAGACCCCTATCTCAGACCGCTTTACGATGCACTTTTTGACATGCTGGGTGCCGACACATATCAGAAGTATCTAGAGCGGGGTAACATAGAGGTCGCACCGCTTGCATACATGCGCGGCCGCACGCTCGATGACAGCTTCATAATCCTCGACGAGGCGCAGAACACCTCAAGAGAGCAAATGAAAATGTTCCTGACCCGCATCGGCTTTGGCTCAAAGGTGGTCATAACCGGCGATATCACGCAGATAGACCTGCCTGATGACAAGGTAAGCGGCCTCAAGGTCGCAATGAAGGTGCTCGAAGGCATCGACGATATCTCGATATGCAAGCTCACGGGAGCCGATGTCGTCCGCCATCAGCTTGTTCAGAAGATAATCGAGGCGTACGAGGTGTACGATAAGAAAAATCCCCCCGAGGCCGAGAAAAAGCCTGCGGGAGCGTATAGGAGAAAAAGACCGTAAATGGGACATGAGATATATATAAGCCGTGAAAAGACCGGCCTTGGCCACGCAAATGCGGCGGGGCTGATAAAAAAATCGATAAACAAAGCCCTTGCAGCCGAGGGAATAGACACGCCGTGCATCGTAAGCGTCATGCTGACCGATGACGAGGGCATACATGCCGTTAACCGTGAATTTCGCGGTGTTGACAGGCCGACCGATGTGCTGTCGTTTCCGCTAAACGAGCTTGAGGCGGGACATTTTGATGAAGCTATTTGCGAAAAAGACCCCGAGACGGGCGCTGTCATGCTCGGCGACATGATGATATCGCTTGAGCGCTGTGCCGCACAGGGCGAGGAGCTCGGCCACGGCTTTGAGCGTGAGGTGTGCTACCTCACGGTGCACTCGGTTTTGCACCTGCTCGGCTACGACCATGTTGACGAGGGCGAAATGAAGGCCGAGATGCGCAAAAGAGAAAAGCAGATCATGGAGGATGACAAATGATAACCAAATCAGCAATGATAACCATATGCGGCAGACCCAATGTCGGCAAATCGACGCTCACAAACGCCCTTGTCGGCGAGAAGATAGCGATAGTTTCAAATAAGCCGCAGACTACCCGCAACCGCATAAGCGCCGTTGTGACCCGCGGCAACACGCAGTTTGTGCTCATGGACACCCCGGGCTTCCATAAGCCGAGAACTCGCCTCGGTGACTACATGGTCAATGTAGTTAAAGAGTCGGTTGCCGATGTCGATGCCGTCATGCTGCTCGTTGAGCCTATTGCCAACATCGGCCGTCAGGAGGAAGAGCTCATCGCACGCCTGAAGGAGACGAATGTTCCGGCGGTTTTGGTCATAAACAAGATAGACACCGTCGAGAAGGCAGAGCTTCTTGAGGTCATGGCCATGTACTCACAAGCGCACAGCTTCGATGCCATCATCCCCATTTCCGCAAAAAACAACGAGGGACTGGACGAGCTCATGGAGCAGCTGGATAAATACGCCGTCGAGGGCCCGCAGCTTTTCCCCGACGACATGATATCCGACCAGCCGGAAAAGCAGATCTGCGCAGAGCTCGTGCGTGAAAAGCTCCTTTTGTGCCTTGATAAGGAGATACCGCACGGCACGGCCATTGAGGTCACAAAGTTTTCCGAGCGGGATAACGGCATAATCGACATGGATGTGACCATTTTCTGCGAAAAAGCGAGCCATAAAGGCATCATAATCGGCAAAAACGGCGCAATGCTGCGCAAGATAGGCGAGATGGCGCGAACGGATATAGAAGCCTTCATGGGTACAAAGGTTTTCCTGCAAACATGGGTCAAGGTCAAGGAAAATTGGCGCGACTCTATGGCGCAGCTTCGCAACTTCGGCTACTCGGAATAAATAACCACTAATATGATCACCCCACTGTCAGATACTAATGACAGTGAGGTGGTCATTATGTCAGATAATTTATTTTGGCAGGTCTTTACCGATACCGGCGATCCGCTGTGTTGGCTGATGCATAGAGCGGCGGAAAAATCAAACAATAAAGATGGGGCGGGGGATGAACCCCAGCCCCTCGGATGAGCAGGGTACATATGTTCAAAACGACAAAGGGGCTGGTGCTCCGAGAGGTGAAATATAAGGAAGCCGACCGCATTCTGACTGTCCTCACAGAGGACATGGGCAAGATAACCGTCAAGGCTCGGGGCGCACTGCGCAAAAGCAGCAAGGTCGCTGCCGCAACGCAGCTTTTCGCGTTTTCCGAGCTTACGATGTTTGAAAACAAGGGCAGATGGTCGGTTAACGAGGGTTCGACCATCGAGGAGTTCAAGGGACTTCGAAACGATATCTCGGCGCTTGCGCTGGCAGCGTATTTTGCCGAGTGCGTTGAAGCACTTGCCGATGAGGGAAGTCCCGACCCGGGCATGCTCCAGCTTATATTAAACTGCCTGTTCGCGCTGTCGAACGGCCTATACGACCAGCAGCATATAAAAACTGCATTTGAAATGCGCCTTATGCGCATAGCTGGCTATGAGCCGGATCTGTCCGCTTGCGCTGTCTGCGGCGAGCCCGAGCCCAAGGAGCCGCGCTTCAGTCCGGAAAACGGCATCATCTGCTGCCGCGACTGCCGTAAGAGCATCCACGAGGCAAGCGTCATCCTCTGTCCCGACTCGCTCAAGGCGCTGCGGTATATCCTCTACGCCGAGCCGAGAAAGCTCATGGCGTATTCGATACCCGAGGACGCAGCCCAGAAGGCAGCCGATGCGGCGGAGACATATCTGCTCACCCAGACCGAACGAAGATTCAATGCACTTAGCTACTGGAAACAGGTGAAATAATGGACTTTTACGAAAAATCACTAAATACCCTTGAGCTGCCGACCGTGCTTCAAATGCTGGCGGCCGAGGCCGTGTCCGACGGGGCAAAGGAGGCGGCGCTTAAGCTGCTGCCCTCGGACGATAAATATGAGGTCAAGCGCCGCCTGGACGAGACAAGCTCTGCAAAAACGATGATGGTCGTGCGGGGAAGTCCCTCGTTCTCCGGCGTGAAGGATGTGAGAGCGTCACTTTCACGAGCCGACCTCGGCGGCAGCCTCAACACGCTTGAGCTTTTGAGCATAGCGCGAGTTTTGCAGTGCTCAAGGCTTGTTAAAGCCTACATCGCAGATGACTCTGTCGGCAAAACGACGATAGATTATCTTTTCTCGGCGCTGCACGCAAACCGCTTTCTTGAGGAGAAGATAACCTCATCCATCGTCGGCGAGGACGAGATAGCCGACAGCGCGTCCTCAGAGCTTGCAAATATCCGCCGCAAAATTAGAGCGGCAAGCGCAAGAGTGCGCGACTCGCTTCAAAAGATTATCTCTTCACCGTCATATGCCAAGGCGCTGCAGGAGCCTATAATCACCATGCGCTCGGATCGCTTTGTCGTACCCGTCAAGGCCGAACACAAGGGCGCGATACCCGGACTTGTGCACGATATATCCTCCTCCGGCGCAACGCTTTTCATTGAACCCATGGGTGCTGTGAAGGCAAATAACGAGCTTCGCGAGCTTGCGGCAAAGGAAAAAACGGAGATAGAGCGCATTTTGGCCGAGCTCTCCGCCGAGTGTGCCGAGCATGCAAACGACATTTCCTCGGACTACAATCTGCTTATCCAGCTCGACCTCATCTTCGCAAAGGCCAAGCTTTCCTATAAGCTCGACTGCTCGCAGCCGGAGCTTCGCGAAAAGGGAATAGTGTTCAGAAACGCACGCCACCCGCTGCTCCAAAAAGGCAAGGCCGTGCCCATAAGTCTTGAGCTTGGCGAGGACTTTGACACGCTTGTCATAACAGGCCCCAACACCGGCGGCAAGACCGTCACCCTCAAAACCATAGGACTTTTAAACATAATGGCTCAGTGCGGCCTGCACATTCCTGCCGAGGACGGCAGCGGCGTGCCGGTGTACAAGCATATTCTCGCCGATATCGGCGACGAGCAGAGCATTGAGCAAAATCTCTCGACCTTCTCGGCACATATGACCAACATAGTGCATATATTAGCTGAGTGCGGCGAAAGCTCGCTGCTGCTTTTCGACGAGCTCGGTGCAGGAACAGACCCCACCGAGGGCGCGGCGCTGGCCATCGCCGTCATCGAAAACGCAAGGCAGCGTGGTGCTACCATAGCCGCCACGACCCACTATGCCGAGCTCAAGGTCTACGCCACCAGCGAAAGCGGCATCCAGAACGCTTCGTGTGAGTTCGATGTCGAGACGCTGCGCCCGACCTACAGACTCCTCGTCGGCATCCCGGGCAAGTCGAATGCCTTTGCGATATCCCGCAGACTTGGGCTTGACGATGCCATCATCGAGGATGCCAAGCGCCGTGTCGGTGTTCAGAACGCAGACTTTGAGGCAACTATCGAAAAGCTTGAGCAAACAAGACTTCTGCTTGAACGAGACAGAGCGGAGGCAGCAAAGAAGCTCAAAGAGGCTGAGGAAAACGCGAAGAAAGCGGCATTTTTGCGAGCAGAGCTTGCCGTAAGGCTTGAAAAGGCCGATGAGAAGTCCCGCAGGGAGGCAGAGCGCATCATCGAGGATGCCCGCCGCACTGCCGAGGAGACCTTTGCCGAGCTTGACGAGATGCGCCGCCACGCAAACGAGCAGGAGGAGGCGCAACGTGTAAACGAGGCTCGCAGCGAGCTTCGCCGCAAGCTCAATGAGCATGAGGGCAAGCTCAAGACATCAAAGCCCGAGCCGCCCCGTGAGGAGAAAAAGTCTGCCCGCGATGCCCAGGTTGGCGACACGGTGGAGATAATTTCAATGGGTGTCAAGGCCGAGGTCATAGGCGTAAACTCCGACGGCAGCCTGGAGCTCAAGGCCGGCATCATGAATGTCAAGGCAAAGCAGAGCGAGGTGTACCTTGTCGAGGGCAAGGCAGCAAAGAAAAAGGTGAGCTATAACATACAGACCAGCACCGTGCGAAGCGCCGTCAGCTCAGAGATCGACCTGCGCGGCATGGAATCGATAGAAGCCGTAAATGCAGCGGAGATGTATATAGACAACGCAGTTATGGCTAAACTTAGCACTGTGACCATTATCCACGGCAAGGGCACGGGCGCACTTCGTGCGGCGATACACCAGATGCTCAAGCGCAATAAAGCTGTCAAATCGTATAGACTTGGCCGTTACGGCGAGGGCGAGACGGGTGTGACAATAGTCGAATTGAAGTAAAAGCCGCCGATAACATTTGAAAATAATGTGTAATTCTACGAAATAGACAAAATCGGTTGACGATTTTTAAATAATTTGCTAAAGTAGGGGTAATCTTTAAGGATTATGAGGAGTGGCGATCATGGTAACAAAAGAAGTAGTTATTAACAATCAGGTTGGACTCCATGCCAGACCCGCAACTTTCTTTATTCAGAAAGCCAACGAGTTTAAGAGCAGCATTTGGATCGAGAAGGAAGACAGAAAAGTCAACGCAAAGAGCCTTCTTGGCGTTCTCTCGCTCGGCATAGTTAAGGGCACTGCCGTTAATCTGATAGCCGACGGTGCTGACGAGGCGACCGCAGTTGACACACTGTCCGAACTCATTGCATCTGACTTTACCGAATAATGACTAAAACGGAGCTAAGGGCGTGTTTATCGACACGCCCTTAGTTGCTATGTAAAATGAAAAAGGAAAACAAAGCAATACTGCAAATGCTCACCTGCGCAGCTCTGTGGAGCATAGCAGGCATATTCATAAAGCTCATACCATGGAATGCATTCGCCATATCGAGCCTGCGCAGCCTTTTTGCGGGCATCACGGTGTTTGCATTTATAAAAATAAAGGGTTATAAGATATCAATAAATCGCCGCACTTTGACGGCTGGCATACTCATGTCGCTTGTCTACACCGCTTTTGTCGGTGCAAACAAGCTCACCACCGCCGCAAATGCGATAGTTTTGCAATTTACCGCACCTTTGTTTATCGTTATCTTTTCTGCAATATTCTTTAAGCAGAGGATAAAGCGAGCTGACATTACGGCGGTTATATTCACGATGATCGGCATATCCATGTTCTTCTTTGAAAAGCTCGAGGGCGGCTACCTCACCGGCAATCTCGTTGCCATCCTTGCAGGTGCGCTCATGGGCGGCATGTACATGGCCATCGGCAAGACCGACGGAGCCGAGCGCTTCAGCGCGATACTCATCGGTCAGCTGAGCGCATTTTTGATAGGTCTGCCGTTTATCATTGCAACAAAGCCCGAGATATCGGCGCTTCCGGTTTTGTATATCGTCATTCTCGGTGTTTTGCAGCTCGGCATTCCGTATATTCTTTACGGCATGGCCTCGGAATACTGCCCGCCGCTTGCATGCAGCCTGCTCGGCGCGGTCGAGCCGCTTTTAAACCCAATTTGGGTGCTGATATTTGACGGCGAAAGACCCGGCATATACGCACTTATCGGCGGCGTGATAGTTGTTGTCTCCGTCACGCTGTGGTGCGCATTCGGTAATAAGGTCGAGGAAAAGAATGCTTGATACTTTGCTTGAAAAGGCCAATAATCTCCCGATGAAGCCCGGCGTGTATATCATGCTGGACTCATCGGGCGAAGTCATATATGTAGGTAAGGCTAAAAAACTCAAAAACCGTGTCACGAGCTACTTTAGAGGCAGTCATCTGCCCAAGGTGGCGGCGATGGTAGAGAAGGTCGCGGACTTCAACGTCATCGTCGTTGACTCGGAGTTTGAGTCGCTTGTGCTTGAAAACTCGCTTATAAAGCAGCATCAGCCGCACTATAATATTCTTTTAAAGGACGACAAGGGCTACCCGTTTATAAAGCTCGATGTTAACTCACAGTACCCCAAGTTCGATATCGTCAATAAGCCTACCAAGGACGGGGCAAAATACTTTGGCCCCTACGGCGGCAGGAGCATGACGCGGCAGATAATCGATGTCATATCCAAGGCCGTGGGACTTCCCACCTGCGGCAAGAAGTTTCCCCGCGATATCGGCAAGGACAGACCCTGCCTTAACCACCACATGGGCAACTGCCGTGCATGGTGTCAGGGCAACGGAACGGCAGGGGAGTACCGCGCCGCCGTGAACGAAGCCAGCCTTATCCTGGAGGGCAAAACTAAGGAACTGCTTGATGACCTCAACGAGCGCATGACGGAGGCTGCCGAGGAGCTGCGCTTTGAGCAGGCTGCCGAGCTGCGCGACCGCATACGGGCGATAGACAGCCTTGCAAATAAGCAGAAGGTCATTGCCACGGCCTTTGCCGACACCGATGCCGTCGGCTTCAAGCGCGGCGCAAAGTGCTGCTTTGTGGTTTTGCATTTTAACGACGGTTCGCTAACTGCAAAGGACTTTAAGCTATTGCCCGAGCCCCTTGAAACGGATGGCGAGGCAGTTTCGGCGCTTGTGCGGCAATACTATACCGCAAAGGGCAACTACCCCAAGACCGTGCTTTTGCCCTGCGAATGCGAGGACAGGGAGGAACTCCAGCAGCTGTTTACCACGCTTGCCGGACGCAAGGTGTCCGTTGAAGTGCCGCAAAGGGGCGAGCGAGCAAAGCTAT
Organism: Oscillospiraceae bacterium; assembly: GCA_963627445.1. Taxonomy (GTDB): domain Bacteria; phylum Bacillota; class Clostridia; order Oscillospirales; family Oscillospiraceae; genus F23-B02. The sequence continues at coordinate 11,170 of CAVGBM010000102.1, forward strand.
GCGAAAGGGCAAACCTTAATGCCGCCGAGGAGATACTGCGCTCGACAACTGCCGAGCAGCGCAGAGCGGGAACGCTCCTGTGGCTGCAAAAGGCGCTGAGTCTGCCTGAATACCCCGAGCGCATCGAGGCTTTCGACGTTTCAAACCTCGGCGACACGGGCATTGTCGCCGCCATGACCGTTCATAAGGACGGAAAGCCCCTAAAGCGCGATTACCGCAAGTTCAGGATGAAGGACATGGACATTCGCGATGACTACGCCAGCATGCGCCAAGCGGTCGGCCGACGCTTTGCCCGATATAAAAACGGCGACGAAAAGTTTGACAAGCTCCCGCAGCTGCTGCTCATCGACGGCGGTATAACCCACGCACAGGCGGCAAAGGGCGTGTTAAATGAGCTTGGGCTCACCGTGCCGGTGTTCGGCATGGTAAAGGACGACCGCCACCGCACCAGAGCCCTGGTAACGCCCGAGGGCGAGGAGATAAGCATAAGCACAAATCAGGCAGTGTTCTCGTTTATCGGCAACATTCAGGAGGAGACCCACCGCTTTGCCATAGAATATCAGCGCTCCCTGCGAAACGAAAGCTTCGGCTCGCAGCTTTCGGATATAAAGGGCGTTGGTGAAAAGCGCAAAAACGAGCTTTTGAGGGCATTTAAGACCATTAAAGCCATCAAAGCGGCAAGCTATGACGAGCTGTGCACCGTCGTGCCGAAGAATACGGCGCTTGCCGTGTACGAACATTATCACACCGGAGATGAAGAAACATGAGAGTTATAAGCGGAAGAGTACGAGGCAAAAAGCTCAAGGAGCCCTCGGACTACAGCATAAGACCCACGACCGACATGGTAAAGGAAGCACTGTTCAACATCATTCAGTTTGACCTTGAGGGAAGAAAGGTGCTCGACCTTTTTGCCGGCACCGGCCAGCTCGGCATCGAGTGCCTGAGCCGCGGCGCAGCATCGGTGACATTTGTCGACCAGAGCAAGGACTCTATCGCCATCGTTAAGCAGAATCTCAAGACCTGCGGCTTTGAAGCAAGGGTAGTGCAGGCTGATTCTATAAGCTTCCTGCAAAGGGGCGAAAAGTTCGATATCATACTTTTAGACCCTCCGTATGCAACAAACCTGCTTGATAAGGCGCTTGAGATCATCAATTCCGTTGACATATTGTCGGAAGGTGGTATAATTATGTGCGAAAGTGGGCGTGAAAAGCCTATGCCGGACATGGATAAGCCTTATTTTAAGCGTAAGGAGTACAATTACGGCAAGGTCAAGCTCACCACCTACAGCAAGGAGACAGACATATGAGTCTTGCCATATGTCCGGGCAGCTTTGATCCCATAACGCTCGGACACCTTAATATCATCAGAAGATCGGCGCAGATCTTCGATAAGGTCATCGTATGCATCATGTTTAACTCCACTAAGACAACGCCGATGTTCACCATCGACGAGCGGGTGGAGATGGTGCAGAAGGTGGTCAAGCGTTTTTCCAATGTTGAGGTCGCCACGTCTGACGGATTGCTTGCAGAATATGCAAAGCAGGTTGATAAGCCCGTTATAGTAAAGGGGCTGCGTGCTGCGTCCGACTTTGAATATGAGTTTCAGATGAATCTTATAAATAAGAAGATTAACCCCGAGTTGGAGACCATGTTTCTGACCGCCAGCGAAAAATACACCTTCCTCAGCTCCTCGGTCGTCCGGGAAATGGCATCGTATGGTGCCGATCTCACAGGCTTCGTTCCCTATGAGATCATTGATGAAATAGAGAAAAAAGCTAAGTTATGGAGGCGTTAGTATGAACGAGAATAAAGTTGAAGTAATGGAACTCATCGAAAACCTTTATACCATGGTGTCCGAGGCATGGGGCGTACCCCTCGGCAACGATAAATGCATTGTCGAGCGTGAAGCGGTGCTTGAGATACTTAACGAGATAAAGACCCGCCTGCCTGTCGAGCTTTCCGAGGCAAAGCGCGTCGTCACCGCGAAGGACGAGTTTATCGGCAACGCAAAGCGCGAGGCAGAGTCTGTGCGCAAGAACGCAGAGGACAAGGCTCGTGAGCTTTTGGAGGAGCAGGAGATAGTTAAGAGAGCAAACGCCCTCAGCGCTCAGCTCGTTAACGATGCCGAGTTTAAGTCCAAGGAGCTTCGCCGTGTCGCAAGTGAGTATGTTGATGATATCCTCCGCCGCACTGAGGAGACTGTCGGCGCTGCTCTGCGCTCGATAAACGAATCCAGAGCCAGCTTCAGAAACCTTGCAGGCGCTGCAAATGCCGAGGTCGAGCCTGAGGAAGATACAAACGAATAATTTGATTTTGCCATAAGCTTCACGGTCAAAAGCCGTGGGGCTTATTTTTTGCATGTAAATAACTGAAAAAGTTCTTGCATTTTAGTCCGATAGCTTCTATAATTAAACCACGGTGGTGGAAAGTGGTGCAAAGTGCATCGAAAACCCACGAATTTTGGAGGTGAAGGGCTTGACAGGCGAATATAAGCATACTCTCGACTCAAAGGGCAGGCTCTTTATCCCTGCAAAGCTCCGTGAAGAGCTGGGCGATGTGTTCTATATAACCCTCTCGATGGATAAGTGCATCTCGGCCTACAGCGCCGAATGCTGGAAGGCTTTTTCCGACAAGGTCAATGAGATGAGCTATGTTAAGCAGCGCAAAATGCGCCCGCTGTTTGCGTACGCGGCAAAGTGCGAGCTTGATAATCAGGGCAGAACGCTCATTCCTGCGCACCTGCGTGAATATGCCGGACTTACAAAGAATGTGACGGTCGTCGGCTGCAACAACCATGCCGAGATATGGGATGAGGAAAGCTGGCAGAGCGTCCACGATGCCGAGATCAGCTCGGAGAATATAGCCTCTGTCATGGAGGAACTGGAGTTTTAAATGGATAAGCCTAAGCATATATCCGTCCTTTTGGACGAATGTATTGAAAATTTAAATATAAAGCCCGACGGCATATATGTCGACGGCACCTTGGGGCTTGGCGGTCACTCAGAGCAGATTTTAAAGCGGCTCACGACCGGCAGGCTCATAGGCATCGACCGTGACGAATCGGCGATAGAGCGCACCGGCGAGAGATTAAAGGCTTATGCCGACAAAATGACGCTCGTGCACGGCAACTTCTGCGACGTTGCGCAGATATTAGACGAGCTCGGCATCGACGCAGTTGACGGTATGCTGTTTGACCTCGGTGTGTCCTCGCCTCAGCTTGACGAGTCCGAGCGAGGCTTTTCGTATATGAATGATGCGCCGCTTGATATGCGCATGGATAATACAAGTGCTTTGACGGCGTGGAATGTCGTGAACGAATGGCCGGAGGATGAGCTCGTGCGCATCCTGCGCGATTACGGCGAGGAACGCTTTGCTCGCCGTATTGCGTCAAGGATCGTCGAGCGCAGGACAGACAAGCCCATTGAAACGACGCTTGAGCTTGTGGATATCATAAAATCTGCTATGCCCGCCGCGGCACTCAGAGAAAAGCAGCATCCGGCAAAGCGCAGCTTCCAAGCCATAAGGATAGCCGTAAACGACGAGCTTGGAGCGGTCGAGCAGATGATGCGCACCGCGCCCGATAAATTAAAGACAGGCGGCAGACTTTGCGTCATTAGCTTCCATTCGCTTGAGGACAGGATAGTCAAGACCTCGATAGCAGCCCGTGAAAACGGCTGCACCTGCCCGCGGGAAGCCCCGATATGCGTCTGCGGCTTTGTAAAAACCCTGAAAAGCGTACATAGAAAACCAGTTTTGCCGAGTGAGGATGAGCTGAAAAATAACCCGAGAGCAAGAAGCGCAAAGCTTCGAGTTGCGGAGAGAGTGTAGGCTCATTTATGGCAAAGGCAAGCGTCATACCCGAATTTCAGTACGAATACAGCAAGATAAGCACCCCCAAACCTGTTAAGAACCGAAAGCATAGAAGCATAAGAGGGCTTATAGCGACCCTTATAATATGCGTCATGTCGCTTACGGCAGCGGGGCTAATGATAAAGAGCCTGTTCGTGCGGATAGAGCTTGCCGAGCAAAGCGATAAGATAACGGCTGCAAAGCAGGAGCTGAGCCAAATCGAGGAGGAAAACCGCAGGCTCAGAATAGAATACGAATCAAAGATAGACCTTGACGAAATTGAGGACCACGCAAAAAACATCCTTGGCATGCAGCGTGCCGGCGAGAGCCGGACAGAAAAGATAGACACCGATACTCAGGACAAGGCGATAGTGATCGAGCGGATAAGATAAGCATAAAACTTAAAGCGCCGGTATAGTATGTCTGTAGACAAACCACGGCGCAAAGGAGCAATCATGCAAAAATCGCAAAAAACCGATGATCTTAGCCGCAGTCCGAACAGAACGATGCTCCGCCGCACACTTTTCCTGATGGCAGTGTGCGGCATACTTGCATTTTTGGTGCTTGCTGCAAGACTGTACATACTACAGATACGCGATCACGAGAAATACGAGGATCTGGCCATAAGCCAGCAGCTGCGCGAGACGGGCGCGTCCGCGTCCCGAGGCACGATATACGACAAGAACATGAATGTCCTGGCGATGAGCGCCAATGTCGAGAACGTGTACCTCAGTCCGGCGGAGATAAAAATGTACGGCGAGGATCCGCAGTTTATTGCAAAAAATCTTGCCGAGATACTTGACCTTGACTATGAGGCCGTCCTCAAAAAGACGGAGAACACAGGCTCATGGTATGTGACCGTTGCAAAAAAGCTTGAGCCCGAGCTTGCCGACAAGGTGCGGCAGTTCAAAAAAGATAATAACCTCAAGGGCGTGCGCCTTGAAAGCGACACAAAGCGCTATTATCCGTATTCGTCGCTTGCCTGCCATGTGATAGGCTTTGTCGGCACGGACAACATCGGCCTTGACGGTGTTGAGGCGCAGTATAATAGTGCTCTGTGCGGAACCGACGGCAAGTACATGCGTGCGACAAACGCATATGGAACAGACCTTCTGTTTAACCAGTTCGAGGGCTATTACGGAGCCAAAAACGGCTGTGATGTCGTGACTACCATCGACATGAGCATACAGCACTATGTCGAAAAGACACTCAATCAGGCCGTCAAGGATTACGATATCAAAAACGGTGCGGGCGCGATCGTCATGGATGTCAACACCGGCAAGATACTTTCCATGGCATCACTGGGCGGGTATGATCTTAACAACTTCCTTGATGTCAGCGACGAGGCAAAAAGCATGATAGACAATGCCTCCACCGAGGAGGAGAAAAATCAGCTTCTCGCCGATGCCCAGCGCCTGCAATGGCGCAACAAGACCCTGTCTGACACCTACGAGCCCGGCTCAACATTTAAGATAATCACTCTTTCCATGGCGCTCGAGGAGGGCGTGGTCAGCCTTGATGATAATTTCGGCTGCGGCGGCAGCGTGCAGGTTCAGGGCAGAACAGCCCCCGTGCGCTGCTGGAAAACCACCGGCCACGGCGGCCAAACGCTTACGCAGGCCGTGCAGCACTCATGCAATGTCGCGTTTGTCAACATCGGCATGCGCGTCGGCGCGGAGAAGTTTTATAAATACTGCGATGCCTTCGGCTTTTTAAACCTCACTGATGACAGCACCGAGCAGCTGACCGCCAAGACCGGCATAGACCTTGGCGGCGAGAGCGGCAGCATCTGGTGGAGCAGGGACGTCTTTTGCAGCGAGAAAAATAAATCTCAGCTTGCGGCGGCTTCATTCGGCCAGACCTTTACGATAACGCCCCTGCAGCTTATTACCGCAGTCAGCGCCTGCGTCAATGGCGGCAACCTTATGCAGCCATATGTTGTAGAAAGTTTACTGGACGAAGACGGCAATGCGGTGTATAATCGAAAGCCGACGGTCGTAAGACGGGTCATAAGCGAGGAGACGAGCAAGACCGTCTGCGGCATTCTCGAGCAGGTCGTCGGCGATAACAAAGAAGGAACAGGCAGAAATGCAGCTGTCCCGGGCTATCGCATCGGCGGCAAGACCGGCACATCCGAAAAGGTCAGCCTTGAGGCGCAGACCGGCAAAAAGGATTACATCGTCTCGTTTATAGGTTTTGCACCTGCCGACGATCCGCAGATTGCAGTGCTCGTAATGCTCGATTCGCCCAGCAACGAATCCGGTATTTACATCAGCGGCGGCCAGATGGCGGCGCCCACCGTGGGCAAGATGTTTGCCGATATCCTGCCGTACATGGGCATTGAGCCGCAGTATGACTCTGATGAGCTTAAAAAGATCGACAAGTCGGTGCCTGATGTCACGGGACTGAGCGTGGATGACGCTGAAAAGAAGCTCAAGGACGCAGGCTTCGCTGTTAGAAAGTTTGGCAGCGGCGGCAGCATAACTGCCCAGCTTCCGGCGGCAAGCTCCGTCATAGCCGACGGCAGCACGGTGATGATCTACGCCGACGCAGAGCCGTCATCGGCTACCGAGACCATGCCGGATATAACGAACATGAGCTATAACGAGGCCAGGGAGACCCTGAGCGGCTATGGCCTGTTTATAAAAACGAGCTCGGCGATAACGAACCCCGAAACGCAGCGCATTTCGTCGCAGTCGGTCAAAAAGGGAGCGAGCGTCAAGCACGGCACGATAGTGGAAGTTACATTTGTTTCGAGCGATGACTCGATACTCGGAAGATACTGAAACAGAGGATATAATATGAAGCTGAAGGAACTATTAAAGGACATTGAGGTCGTTGAACTGACAGCGTCACCTGACGCTGAAATAGGCGGCATAAGCTACGACTCGCGCAAAACAAAGCCAAATGACGCTTTCGTTGCGATAGCAGGCTTTGAATTTGACGGCCACGCATACATCCCCTCGGCGGCCAAAAACGGTGCTTCGGTGATCATCTGCCAAAGAAAGCCGCAGATAGAAATTCCATATGTCATGGTCAAAGACTGCCGCTATGCTCTGGCGATATTGAGCCGAAACTTCTTCGGCGACCCAGCCTCGGAGATGACGGTCATCGGCATAACCGGCACCAACGGCAAGACAACGACCACCTATCTTCTCAAGCACCTGCTTGAAGCTAAGCTTGACGCAAAGGTCGGCCTTGTCGGCACGAACGGCAATATGATAGGCGATGAGTTTATCCACACCGAGCGTACAACGCCCGAAAGCTATGAGCTTCAGCACCTTTTCCGCGAGATGGCTGATGCCGGCTGCACCCATGTCGTCATGGAGGTGTCCTCGCACTCGCTTGTTCTTCACCGTGTCGCGGGCATACACTTTGCCGTGGGTGCGTTTACAAACCTCACGCAGGATCACCTTGATTTCCACCATACGATGGAGAAATATGCAAAGGCAAAGGCAAAGCTGTTTTCCATGTGCGACACGGGCTGCATCAACGTTGACGATGCGTGGCACAATGTCATGCTCGAGCACGCAAGCTGCAAGCTGGTGACGTATTCGGCTGAGCACAATGCGGCAACACTTGTTGCAAAGGATATCCGCCTTTCCGCCTCCGGCGTTAAGTTCTGTGCCGTGACGGAAAATGCGCTTTCTCATGTAAAGCTCGCTATACCCGGCAAGTTCTCCGTTTACAATGCCCTGGGCGTTATCGCCATCGGCCTTGCGCTCGGCATAAGCTTGGATGATTGTGCCGACGCTATAGGCAGCGCAAAGGGCGTAAAGGGCAGGATGGAGATCGTCCCCACAGATGGCGACTACACCATAGTCATCGACTATTCCCACACGCCGGACGCTCTCGAAAACGCCCTTAAGGCGCTGCGCACGGGCGAAAAGGGCAGACTTGTCGTGCTCTTTGGCTGCGGCGGCGATCGTGACAGGACAAAGCGCCCCATCATGGGGGCGATAGCGGCAGACAACGCCGATTTTGTCATCGTAACGAGCGATAATCCCCGAACCGAGGACCCGCAGGAGATCATAAACGAGATAGTTGCGGGCATAAAAGGCCGGAAAAACCGGTACAAGGTCATATGCGACCGTGTTGAGGCAATAAAATGGGCGATTGACAACCATATGCCTGATGATGTAATATTGCTTGCCGGCAAAGGACATGAGGATTATCAGGAAGTCGGCCACGAAAAGCACCACATGGACGAAAGAGAGATCGTTGCAGAACATATAGAGAAGAGGAAAAACAGATGACATTGAAGCTTTCGCTTGCGTTTGTTCTCGCATTTATAATCGCACTTATAGTCGGTAAGTTTTATATCCCTTGGCTTAGAAAGATCAAGGCCGGACAGGAGATAAAGGAGATAGGCCCCTCTTGGCACATGTCAAAGACGGGCACGCCTACCATGGGCGGATTTATCTTTATCTTTGCTGCCGTAGTTGTATGCCTGACCGTGGGCTTTGACTCGATGAGAAACGGCGACTATGCGCAAGTATTCATCCTGCTGTTTGCACTCGTATTCGGCGCGATAGGCTTTCTCGATGACTGGGAGAAGCTGCGCAAAAAGCAGAACCTCGGCCTGAGCGCAAAGGCAAAGTTCCTTTTGCAGCTTGTTGCGGCGCTCGTTTTCGTGCTGCTCATGCGCAAGCTGGGCTATCTGTCGACGCACCTTTACATCCCGTTCTGGAACGTTGAGGTACACATCCCCGATTGGCTGTACTTCATCCTTGCCGCATTTATCATCGTCGGCACGGTCAATGCCGTCAACATCACCGACGGTGTGGACGGCCTTGCAAGCGGCACATCGATACCCGTGTTCTTTTTCTATGTTGTGATAGCCTTCCTTTGGGGAGAGCGCTACCTTTCACTCGGCATTTTCTCCTCCGCCATTCTCGGCGGCCTGCTGGGCTTTTTGGTATTTAACTTTAACCCCGCCAAGGTTTTCATGGGCGACACCGGCTCGCTGTTTCTAGGCGGTGCTATAGCGGCACTTGCGTTTGCATACGACATGCCGCTTATCCTCATAACCCTCGGCATCGTGTTTATTTGGGAGACCATGTCCGATATCATTCAGGTCACCTACTTTAAGCTCACTCACGGCAAGCGCGTGTTCAAAATGGCACCGTTCCACCATCATCTCGAAATGGGCGGCTGGACGGGCAAAAAGTGGAAAGAAAAAGAACTTTTCTGGTTATTTACCGGCACGTCCCTTGTTTTTGCAATAATTTCATTCGTAGGAGTATATAATCGTTTCCAGTTCTGATATTCGGAGGAGATCGGTATGCAGTACGGCAGTACCAGACTCGAACAAAGGGAAACGAAAGATAAAACGAAGCGAAAGGGGATGGATAAACCCTTTTTCGTCCTCGTAATGCTTTTGCTGACCATCGGAGTTACAATGGTGCTGTCTGCAAGCTTTGCCCGTGCCTACTACGACCCGGGTAATATCACCGGCGGCAAACCGACCTACTACTTTATCCGTCAGCTTTTGTTTGCAGCCTTGGGCACGGCTGGGATGATATTCGCGTCCCGACTGCCCATGGGCTTTTACAAGCGGTTTTCGATACCGCTTCTCATCGTCGCTATCGTCCTTTTGATGCTCGTCCCGATAATCGGCACGAACGCAAACGGCGCAAAGCGCTGGATCGGCATAGGTTCTCTCACGCTCCAGCCGTCGGAGATAGCGAAGATCGGCGTAATACTGTCGTTTGCGGTCATTATCTGCAAAAACCGCGGCAGGATGAAGACCTTCAAATACGGCATACTTCCGTTTGTTGCGATCCTGCTCGTGATAGTCGGCCTGCTCGTTTTAGAACCGCACTTTTCCGCATCGATAATCATAGTCGCAATCGGCGGCGTGATGATATTCCTCGGCGGAGCACGCCTTATATGGTTCATTGCCGCAGCCGTTGCGGCGGGTGGCGGCATTGCGGTGCTGCTCACGCTGTTTCCGTATGCGTCCAGCCGTATAACCACATGGCTAGACCCGTTTTCGTCGACCTCCGACGAGGGCTACCAGATAGTGCAGTCGCTCTATACCATAGGCTCGGGCGGCCTTACCGGCCTCGGCCTCGGTCAGAGCAGGCAAAAATATCTGTACCTGCCCGAGGAGCATAACGACTTTATCTTTTCCGTCGTGTGCGAGGAGCTCGGTTTTATAGGAGCGGTTTTGATACTTACTCTGTTTGCGCTGCTTATCATCCGCGGATACTGGCTCGCGATGCATGCTGCCGACAGATACGGCTTCCTTGTGGGAGCCGGGATAACGACCTTGCTTGCGATACAGGTCATTTTGAATGTTGCGGTGGTCACGAACCTCGTGCCATGCACAGGGATCTCGCTGCCGTTTTTCAGCTACGGCGGAACGGCGCTGCTCATTCAAATGGCACAGATGGGAATAATTCTGAGCATGTCAAGGGATATACCTGCCAAACGGGCAGGGTAGAAAGGGAGCTTAGATATGAGATTTATGTTTGCGTGCGGAGGCACGGCCGGACATATCAATCCGGCTATCGCCGTAGCAGGCAGATTGCGAGAGCTGATGCCCGACTGCGAGATACTTTTCGTCGGTTGCGTCCGCCAGATGGAGACCATACTTGTCCCGAAAAGCGGATATGATATCAAGACCGTAAGGGTCTGCAATATAAGCCGCGAAAAGACGCTCGGCGGCCTGGCTCATAATATTAAGGCGCTGTACTTTGCGGTCAAATCCACCATACAGGCAAGAAGGATAATAAAAAAGTTCAAGCCCGATATCGTCATCGGCACCGGCGGCTATGTCTGCTATCCGGTCTTGCGCTCGGCCTCCCGCCTCGGCATACCCACCGCCGTGCATGAGAGCAACGCCGTCCCGGGGCTCACGACGAAGATGCTGTCCAAAATCGTTGACAAGATCATGCTAGGCTTTGCCGAGAGCAAGCGCTATTATAAGCACGCAGAAAAATGCGTTGTCACCGGCACGCCCGTAAGGGGTGAGTTTGCCGCGTATTCTAAAAACAAAGCCAAAGCCGAGCTCGGCATACCGGCGGATAAGCCGCTCGTGGTGTCGGTCTGGGGCTCTTTGGGCGCAGCGAACATGAACGCCGCCATGTGCAATTTCATAAAGCTTGCGGGCAGCAACCCTGGCTTTAGGCTGATTCATTCGGCTGGCAGCGAAGGCTACGCCGAGATGGTCACCGCGCTTCAGGAGACCGTTCCCGACTATGAGAAAAACGGTATGGACGTGCGGGAATATATCTACGACATGCCCCGCGTTATGGCGGCGGCTGACCTTGTGTTGTGCCGTGCCGGAGCGTCTACCGTGTCCGAGCTTACATATATGCACAAGCCCACAATATTTGTGCCCTCGCCGTATGTGACGAATAACCACCAGTTCAAAAACGCCAAGGTCGTCGAGGACGCAGGCGGTGCGCTGATATTCGAGGAGGAAAGCCTTGATGCAGGAGCGCTTTTAAGTGAAGTAAAGCGTATACTCTCCTCAAAAGAAGAGCTTGAAAAAATGTCGCAGGCCATGGCGAAGCTTGCAAGACCCGAGGCAACGGATATGATAACCGAGCAGGTGCTTTCCCTGTGCCAAGGCAGAGAAAAATAACACAAATAAACCTCGCAGCATAGAATGAGCCGATCAATTATTCTTCTCTGCGAGGTTATTTTATGGCTATATGGCATATAAACGGCGGAAACCGCTTAGGCGGCGCGTGCTTCGTTCAGGGCTCAAAAAATGCCGTGCTGCCCATTTTGGCGGCCTCTGTCATTTCCCCATGCGTGACTGAACTGTTAAATGTTCCGCAGCTTAGCGATGTGTCATCAACGCTGCGCATTCTGCGGCAGCTCGGCTGCACGGCTGAGCAGCAAAACAACGATGTCTACATAGATTCACGCAATTTAAACTGCTGCACTATACCGCAGGATATGATGGAGTGCATGCGCTCGTCGATGCTGTTCATGGGCGCACTTTTGGCTCGATGCGGCGAGGTGCATTTAACTGCCCCCGGCGGCTGCAAGCTCGGCGCAAGACCCATCGACCTGCACATAAGCGCCATGCAGGCTCTCGGTGCAAGCGTTGAGGAGCATGGCTGCGAGATAATTTGCCGAGCCGAAAAGCTCGTCGGCGGCAGGATAGAGCTTCCGTTCCCGAGCGTCGGCGCAACGGAAAATGCGATGATAGCCGCATGCGGCGCAGACGGAGTGACCGTCATAACCGGCGCTGCCAAGGAGCCGGAGATAGTCGACCTGCAGGAGTATCTGCGCAAGCTCGGCGCATACATAGACGGTGCGGGGACGAATACCGTCACCGTTTCGGGCTTTGCGCCCGAGCGCCATGTCGGTCACCGGGTCATACCAGACAGGATAGCGGCATCGACATTTTTGTGCGCCTGCGCGGCAGCAGGCGGCGATATCGAGCTAAGAGGCGTTGATTCGAGGCAATTTTTACGTTTACAGCACTTCCTAAACCAGGCCGGCTGTGATATAATAAGCTCCAAGCGCAGCGTAAGACTGCGCTCCGACGGCTGCCTGCATGCAGTTGACAGTGTCATAACAGAGCCTTACCCGGGCTTTCCGACAGATGCTCAGCCGATTTTGATGGCGGCCTTATTAAAGGCTCACGGCATGTCTAGGTTCACAGAGAACATTTTTGACAGCCGCTTTTGCCACGCAGCCCAGCTCATGCGCTTTGGCGCTGATATTGCCGTTGACGGCAGGGAAGCGTGCGTTTGGGGCGTGCGCAGCCTCAAGGGTGCAACGGTCACGGCGACCGACTTAAGAGGCGGGGCTGCTATGGTCATCGCAGGTTTGGCTGCCGAGGGCAGCACGAGTGTCATTGACGCAGGGCACATCGCCCGCGGCTACGAAAACTTCGATAATAAGCTGCGTTCACTTGGCGCAGATGTATTTATGGAGATATAGTTTGATGTCAAATACGAATGATTATTATAATAAGCCGACTCAGCGCAGGGAGAACAGCTCTGCCCGACGCACGCTTTACAGACCGCTGACATTTTTTCTTATCATTGTGGCAATAATATTCACGATGAGCGTGTTCTTCAAGGTCGAGAATATTGAGGTCAGCGGCAACAGCAAATACACAAAGGAAGAGATAATCTCGGCTTCCGGCATCCACACCGGCGACAACCTTTTTTTCATAAACAGGATAGGCGCCGGAAGCCGTGTCGTTGTTAAGCTTCCGTATATAGACTCGGTCAAAATAACAAGAAGCCTCCCCAACAAAGTCACCATCACCGTTGAGGAGAGCAAGGCGGCCGCCTGCATTCAGTCGGGGGACGAGCTTTGGAGCATCAGCAGCGCCGGCAAGTTTTTAAGCCAGCTCACCGAAAAGGACGCTCAGCTCCTGCCGAAGGTCACGGGAGTGACTGCAAGCGACGCGCAGATCGGCGAGGTCATAAGCGTGTCAAAGGACGACAAGGCCAAGCTTGACTATCTGCTTGATATCCTTTATCAGGTGCAGGCGCGCTCGCTCGTTGAAAAGGTCGCGAACCTCAATGTCAGCGATGTAAAGGACGCAAGCTTTGAGTATGACGAAAGGTTCGTCGTCAAGCTCGGCGAGAATAATAACACCGAATATAAATTCGGCAAGCTCCTGTCTGCCGTGTCGCAGCTCAAGGCCGATGATGCCGGAACTTTGGAGCTTTCCGATTCAAATAAGGTCACATTTAGGCCAAATTAACACTAAGTTTAAAACTTTGTTTACATAACTTTGTGAAAATATATTGACCTTGACAGAAAAAAGTTATAGAATATACCATATCGCAAAAGCGATGCTCTCGTTTCAGAAACAAAATTGGAGGAATAATCATGGATTTCAAAGCCGAAGCAGGCCCTGAAAATGTCGTAACGATAAAAGTAGTTGGTGTCGGCGGTGCCGGCAACAATGTTGTCAACAGAATGGTCAAGTCCGGAACTCAGGGCGTTGAGTTTATCTCCGTCAATACGGACAAGCAGGCACTTGCAGTGTCCAATGCCGACCAGAAGATACAGATCGGCGAAAAGCTCACCCACGGCCAGGGCGCAGGCTCCAACCCCGAGGTCGGCAAGCGCAGCGCTGAGGAAAGCCGCAATAACATCGCAAAGTCCCTTGAGGACTCGGATATGGTCTTTATCACCGCCGGTATGGGCGGCGGCACCGGCACAGGCGCAGCTCCCACCGTTGCGGATATCGCCCGCGAAGCAGGCGTACTTACCGTCGGCGTCGTAACAAAGCCCTTTAAGTTTGAGGGCAAGCGCCGCATGGATCAGGCAAACGCCGGTATCAAGGAGCTGCTCGGCAAGGTCGACTCTCTGCTTATCATCCCCAACGATCGCCTGAAGTACGCGACCGATCAGAAGGTCACCCTCGCAAATGCGTTCGAGATCGCCGACGATGTTCTTCGTCAGGCCGTCACCAGCATTTCCGATCTCATCAAGAACACCGGCTTTATTAACCTCGACTTCGCAGATGTCACCTGCATCATGAAGAACGCAGGCTTTGCCCATATGGGCGTTGGCCGCGCAGCAGGCAAGGGCAAGGCTGAGGACGCTGCCCGCATGGCAGTTGCAAGCCCGCTTATGGAGACCTCTATAAACGGTGCGCACGGCGTGCTTATCAACATCACCGGCTCCGAGGATATGGGCCTTGAGGATGTCGAGGCAGCTGCAAACCTCGTTCAGGAGGCAGCTCACCCCGATGCAAACATCATCTTCGGCGCGACCTTCGACGAGTCCATGCAGGATGAGATTCGCGTCACCGTTATCGCCACCGGTTTTGAGGAAGCTCCCGCAAACAAGCAGGCAGCACCCGCACAGTCGGCAGGCAAGCCCATTGAGCCCGCTGTTTTTGAAAAGCCGCAGGGACTGTACACCGCAGCGACCGAGAAGGCAGCCGAGAAGAAGGAAGAGCCCGCAGCAGCACCCAAGACCGAGGAAGATCCCTTCGACAGCATCTTCAAGATCTTCAACACCAACAACTAATATAATAAAACGAATGCCGCAGAGATAAGCTCTGCGGCATTTTTTAGTTTATGAACTTGTCTATCGCGGTGTTGAGGTCTGAAATGACCTCAGCGTCGCCTGTCTCGACGGCATCTGTAATGCAATGCTCGAGGTGATCTTTTAATATCACCTTGGCGGTGTTGTTGAGCGCCGAGCGCACGGCCGCAAGCTGGATAAGCACCTCTGTGCAATCTCTGCCGTCCTCGACCATACGCTTGACCGACTCAAGATGGCCTATGGCTCTTGCAAGCCGGTTGACTACCGCTTTGGTGTTCTCATGCTTATGCGGATGTGTATGGTGATGATGCTCGTGCTCCTCGTGCTCGTGCATATCGCTGCACGGCAGAGTTTCGTGGCAATGGATTATGCCGTCGCCGTGGTCGTGGTAAAAGCCGTCGTCTGGTCTGTGCATGTCTATCTCTCCCGGAAAAATATGTTTTGATTTTAATACCGATGCCGCAAAAATGCAAGCGAAATTAACGAATTTGTACTTGCCGCCTCCGCTTATACTGTTACGGAGGTGATTTGATGTTTACTTCGGCACTTATGATGCTGATAGGCGGCGCGTTGCTGATGCTCAGGCTCTCGCCGAACGGCTCGTTTCCGAGCCCGCTCTCAAGGGAGGAAGAAAAGCTATACGTCGACCGTTGGCTCGAGGGCGATATTGAAGCGAGAAATGTCCTCGTTGAGCATAATTTAAGGCTCGTTGCGCACATCATAAAAAAGTATTATACCCAGACGAGCGATGTTGACGACCTTATCTCCATCGGCACGATAGGGCTCATAAAGGGCATAAATACATACCGTCCCGACAAAGGCGTGCGTCTTGCGACCTATGCAAGCCGCTGCTGCGAAAACGAAATACTGATGCACTTTCGCAGCATGAAAAAGACCGCGGGTGACGTGAGCCTATCCGACGCTATCGACACCGACTCCGATGGCAACAGTCTGTCGCTCATGGATGTGCTTGCGCAGGATGAGGAGCTGAGCGACGCTGTCGGCAATTTTGAGATATGCAGGAAGCTGCACGAATATGTCGATACAGCGCTGAGTGAAAGGGAGGCGCGGATAATCAAAATTCGATACGGTCTGGGCAGCCTTGAGCCGAAGACTCAGCGCGAGACGGCGCAACTGCTTGGAATAAGCCGCTCGTATGTCAGCCGTATCGAGAAAAAAGCCCTTGAAAAGCTGCGCCTTGCCCTCGGGGAGGATGCAGCGCCGGTATAAAAGCTTGTACACAGCTAAAGAATGTGGTATAATGCGTCGATAGCAAAAGAAAGGCGGTGCGAATATGAAGATAAAAAAGGCGTTATTGCTGCTCATGCTCATAATTGCGGCGGCTGCACTCGTTTTCGTTATCGAATCCCGCACCGGGCTCAGATCCGAGGTCATCCTGGGCGGTTCTGACGATGTTTTCGTTAATTCTGATAACCTCAAAAAGCCGCTTGACGACTACGATAGCAGCGTTGATACCGCGGATAAGTACGCAGACCTCAATTTCCCCAGCATCGATATCGAGGATTGGAACTTTATTCTCATAAACAGCAGTCATGTCATCAAGGACAATACTCCCGAGGTCTCCGAAGTCGGTGATCTTGGCATAAGCTTTGATAACAGGGCGATAAATCAGCTCGTCGGCCTTATTCAGGCGGCGCGCCAAGCCGGGTTTGAGCCGTATGTTGCCCGCGGCTATGTGTCCTACACTGCGGCGACGCAGCAGATAAACGAGGAAGCGACCAAGCTCACCGCCGGCGGCAGGCTGAGCTTTGAGGAAGCGGTCAAAATTGCGACCAAAAATTCCGAGGTGCCCGGCACGAGCGATCACCAGACGGCACTGGGCGTTGATATAACCGATAAGCAGTACGATGACTATGATTACTCGAAGATGAACGCCAAGTTCTTTGAGTGGCTTGACGAGCACTGCGCGGAGTACGGCTTTATAAAGCGCTATCCCAGCGATAAAAGCGGCATCACCGGCGTTGACGAGCCGTATCACTATCGCTATGTCGGCGCAGTGGCCGCAAAATTCATCATGGAAAACGGAATGTGCCTTGAAGAGTTCGTGGAACACTACGATTATCAGAAATAAATGTATCTAAACGCAAAAAATGCTTGCAATGCAACTGCGTTGGTGTTATTATATCAATGTAAGTCAGCAGGTTTTTCAGAGTGGGTCAACGCCCACTCTTTTTGTTGAGCATTTTGCAATTGTTAAAAAGGCGGTTTTACGATGAGTAAAGTAACGGAAAAGGTCGAAGCGCTGGCACGACCCGTCGTTGAGGACGAAGGCTGCGAGCTTTGGTCTGTTGAGTATGTCCGTGAGGCAGGCGCGTGGTATCTCAGAGTGTTTATCGACAAGGACGGCGGTGTCGGCATTGACGACTGCGAGAGGATAAGCCGCAGGCTCGATCCCATCCTTGACGAGGCTGACCCCATTCCCGGCAGCTATGTGTTCGAGGTCGGCTCTGCCGGTGCTGAGCGTGAGCTCAAGCGTCCCTCGGATTTTGAAAAATTCATGGGCAGCGAGGTTGAGGTAAAGCTATATCAGCCGTATGAGGGCAAAAAGTCCATCGTCGGCAAGCTCGAGGGCTTTGATAACGGCGACATTACCGTCAGCTCCGTCCAGCTTAAGAAGTCACAAGTTGCGCAGGTAAAGCTGCACATATCGATATAATATAAAAGGGGTATATAAAAATGAACGCAGAATTCTTTTCGGCAATCGAAGATCTTGAAAAAGAAAAGGGCATTCCCAGAGAATACATGTATGACAAGATAAAGCAGGCGATGCTCGCGGCCTTCCGCCGTGATAATCCCGAGTGCGCGGACAATGTCGATATCCTGCTTGATGAGAGCAGAAAGCGCATCGAGATGTACGTCAACAAGGTCGCTGTCGAGCAGGTCGAGGACAAGGCACTGGAGATCGACCTTGAGGCTGCAAAGAAAATAACCAAGAGAGCCAAGGTCGGCGATACCATCAAAGTCCCCGTTGAGACCAAGAAGTTCGGCCGCATAGCCGCTCAGGCTGCAAAGCAGGTCATCATTCAGGGCATTCGTGAGGCCGAGCGCGGAATCATCTATGAAGAGTTCACCTCCAAGGAGCATGAGATCCTCACCGGCGTTGTCTCCCGCATCGAACCGAGAACCGGCAGCGTGTCTATCCGCATAAACTCCAACAGCGAGTTTACCGAGGCAATGCTCGCCCCCAATGAGAGGATCAAGACCGAGGTTCTCACCGAGGGCGACCGCATCAAGGTCTATGTCGTTGAGGTCAGAAACTCCACCAAGGGTCCCCAGGTGCTCATCAGCCGCACCCACCCGGGTCTTGTAAAGCGCCTGTTCGAGCTTGAGGTTCCCGAAATCTTTGACGGCACGGTCGAGATCAAGTCCATCGCCCGTGAGGCAGGCAGCCGCACCAAGATGGCAGTCGTGTCAAACGATCCCGATATCGATCCTATCGGCTCCTGCGTCGGCCCCAAGGGCGGCAGAGTCGCAAACATCGTCGATGAGCTCGGCGGCGAGAAGATAGATATCATAAAGTACAGCGACGTTCCCGAAGAATATATCGCAGCGGCTCTCGCGCCCAGCGATGTAATAAGCGTCACCATGTTTGAAGACGGCAAGAGCTGCCGTGTCATCGTACCCGACAGTCAGCTGTCCCTTGCCATCGGCAAGGAGGGTCAGAACGCAAGACTTGCGGCAAGACTGACCGGCTTTAAGATCGATATCAAGCCCGAATCCGAGGCGTAATTTTTGAGAAAGGCGGCAGCAGGATGCAAAAGAAAATACCGATGCGGCAGTGTCTTGGCTGTCGTGAGATGAAGCCGAAGCGTGAGCTTATCAGGGCTGTGAAGTCACCCGAGGGGGTCATAAGCCTTGATTTCAAGGGCAAGGCGGCAGGCCGGGGGGCATATATTTGTCCGAGTAAGGACTGCCTGAAGAAAGCGATAAAGGGCAAGGCGCTTGAAAAGGCGTTTTCCTCGCAGATACCGCCCGACGTGTACGAGGAGCTTGAACGGCAGATGGAGGCGGTAAAGTGAAGGGAAAAGCACTTGATCTGCTCGGCCTTATGCGAAAGGCCAACGCCGTTCAGATCGGCGAAACGGACACGGGAGCCGCTGCCCGGGCGCAGACGGCAAAGCTCGTAGTTTTGGCAAGCGATGCGTCGAGCAATGCGCAAAGCCGGGCAAAGGGCTTCGTGTACGGGCGGGATATCCCGCTGATAACGCTTCCGTTTTCAAAGCAGGAGATATCCGCGCATGTTGGCAAAAGCGGCTGCTCGATGGCGGCGATATGCGATCTGGGCTTTGCCGACGCGTTTTTAAAGCTTTTATGTGAGCTGGATGACGTCTATGCCGATACGGCAAAGCTGATATCCGAAAAGCTCGAGAGCCAAAAGCAGCGTAAGCGTGAGACCAGGGCGCATGAGAAAAACAAGAGGACAGGCAAGAGGAGGACTAATGCATGAGCATGATTAAATACAGAGTACACGAGGTAGCAAAGGATTTTAATTCAACATCCAAGGTGATAAGCCAGATACTGACCGACTATGCGACCACGCCCAAGAACCATATGCAGGTTCTTGAAAACGAGGAGCTTGATATCATATTCGAGTACCTTACCCAGCATAATCAGGTCGGCAGCATCGCCGAGATATTCAATACTCCGGCTCAGGCAGAGCCCAAGCCTTCCGATAAGAAGCCAACAAAGGACGATAAGGGCGCAAAGCCTGCTCAGCAGCCTGCGCAGTCTGCAGCTCCCGCTCCCGTTAAGAAGGAGAAGGAGAATAAGCCCCATGTCCCCAGACAGGTGGCCGAGAAGCGTGTTATCGACACCCGCGGCAGCGCAGCGGTCAATATGACCAAATATGACGAAAAGTTTGACAAAATGGCAGGCGAGCGCGGCCGTGACCGTGATCGCAAGGGCGGCAAGGAGAAGATCGTCAACAAGTCCAAGCAGCGTCAGCAGCAAGCCGCAAGCGCAAAGCGCCGTCAGGAAGAGCGCGACAAGATGCAGAAGCTTCAGCTTGAGATAGCCAAGAAGCAGCAACTCAAGGTCTCCATTCCCGATGAGATCAATGTCGGCGAGCTTGCCTCCAGAATGAAAAAGACCGCAGGCGAGGTCATCAAGCAGCTTATAAAGCTCGGCGTTTTCGCCTCCGTTTCCGATGTTATCGATTACGACACCGCAGCGCTTGTTGCAATGGAGCTCGGCTGCAAGGTCGAAAAGGAAGTTGTCGTCACTGTTGAGGAGCGCCTTATCGACGACCACGAGGATACCGAGGACGAACTCGTCTCCCGCGCGCCCGTTGTTGTCGTCATGGGTCACGTCGACCACGGCAAGACCTCGCTGCTCGACTACATCCGCCACGCAAATGTTGCCTCCGGCGAGGCAGGCGGCATCACTCAGCACATCGGCGCATATACCGTTGAGATAAACGGCAGCCCCATCACCTTCCTCGACACCCCGGGCCATGAGGCGTTTACCTCCATGCGTGCAAGAGGTGCGATGGTCACCGATATCGCTATCCTCGTTGTCGCAGCGGACGACGGCATCATGCCGCAGACCATTGAGAGCATTAACCACGCAAAGGCAGCGGGCATCCCGCTTGTCGTTGCCATAAATAAGATGGACACCGTCGGCGCTAACCCCGAGCGCATCAAGCAGCAGCTGACCGAGTACGATATCGTGCCCGAAGAGTGGGGCGGTGAGACCATCGTTTGCCCCATTTCCGCAAAGACCGGCATGGGCATCGACAACCTGCTCGAAAACCTCGTCATTCTCGCCGAGGTACAGGAGCTCAAGGCCAATCCGAACCGCGCTGCAAAGGGTGCTGTCATCGAGGCTCGCCTTGACAAGGGCCGCGGCCCCATTATGACCGTTCTCGTCCAGAACGGCACCCTCAAGCTCGGCGATATCATCATTGCCGGTACTGCCGTCGGCCGTGTCCGCACGATGATAAACGACAAGGGCATACGCATCACCGAGGCAGGCCCCTCTGTCCCTGTTGAGATCTCCGGCATGTCCGAGGTACCCAGCGCAGGTGACACCTTCAACGCCGTCGCCGATGAGCGCATGGCTCGTGAGCTTGTTGAGGAGCGCAAGATCCAGCAGAAGAACGCAGCCTTCGGCACAAACAAGAAGGTCAGCCTTGAGGATCTGTTCAGCCAGATCCAGGCGGGTGAGATGAAGACCCTCAACATCATCGTCAAGGCCGACGTTCAGGGCTCTGCCGAGGCCGTCAAAGCATCTCTTGAGAAGATAACCAACGAGGAAGTGCGCGTAAAGGTCATCCACAGCGGCGTCGGCGCAATAAACGAGTCGGACGTCATGCTCGCTGCGACCTCCGGCGCTATCATTGTCGGCTTTAATGTCAGACCCGACAATGCCGCCCGTGACAATGCCGCACGCTCGAATGTCGACATGCGCATGTACCGCGTCATTTACGACTGCATCAATGAGATAGAAGCCGCCATGAAGGGCATGCTCGCACCCAAGTTCAAGGAAGTCGTCATCGGTCATGCCGAGGTTCGCGAGACCTACAAGGTCTCCAAGGTCGGCACCGTCACCGGCTGCTATGTCACCGACGGCAAGATCCAGCGCGGCTGCTCTGTGCGTGTGCTGCGTGACAATATCGTTGTCCACGAGGGCGAGCTTGCGTCGCTGCGCCGCTTTAAGGACGACGTTAAGGAAGTCGCAAGCGGCTATGAGTGCGGTATGCAGGTCGAGAAATTCAACGACATCAAGGTCGGAGATGTGATCGAGTGCTTCGTAATGGAGCAGGTGAATCCGTAATAAAACAAGCATGGGCGGTCATAACAGACCGCCCATTCGACGATAGGAGGAAACGATATGCCTTCAAATAAATTAGCAAGAACAAACGACGATATTCAGCTTGTCATGAGCAAGCTGCTTCGTGAGATAAAGGATCCCCGCGTCAATCAGGGCATGATAAGCGTGACGAGGGTCGAGACCACCGGCGACCTGCGCTATAGCAAGATATGGCTGTCGGTCATGGGACTTCAGAACGAAAAAGAATTTAAAAAAGGTCTTAAATCCGCCGCAGGTTGGCTGCGCCGTGAGCTTGGCAGCAGCTTAAAGCTCAGAAACACACCCGAGCTCACCTTTGAGCTTGACCATAGCATCGAGTACGGTGCGCACATAAACGAGCTTATCAGCAATCTTGATATCAAGCACGATGAGGACGAACAATGAACTACCGTGAGTGTGCCGAATGGCTTAGTAATCATGATAATATACTGCTGCTGACCCATGTCCGCCCCGACGGCGATACCCTCGGCAGCGCATCGGCGCTGTGCTCGGCTCTGCGCAGGTGCGGCAAAAAGGCGGCGCTTTTTAAAAATCCAGACATCACGCCCAAGTACATGAAATACATTGAGCAGTATGTCGATGCCGATTTTGCATATGACTGCGTTGTCGCCGTCGATGTCGCCGAAAAGCACATGTTCCCAGCAGGCTTTACCGGCGAGGCCGATGCGTGCATCGACCATCACCCGACAAATTCGCATTATGCAGCCGAGCTCCTGCTGCGCCCGGAAAAGGCATCCTGCGGCGAGGCGGTGCTTGAGGTCATAAAAGAGCTCAACGGCAATGTTACGCCCGAGGAGGCAAGCCTTTTGTACATGGCAGTCTCAACGGACTGCGGCTGCTTCCGCTACGCTAACGTCACGGCGGAGACCTTTGCCGCTGCAAGCGAGCTTGCGTCATACGGCGCTTCGGTGCAGGCGCTCAACTTTGACCTGTTCCGTCAGGTGTCGAGAGCGAGGATCATTCTCGAGGGAGAGATATGCTCGGGACTTAAATTCTACAAAGACGGTGCGGTCGTTGTTGCGACCGTCACGATGGATATGATGAAAAATGCCGGTGCGACTGAGAACGATTGCGACGACATTGCAGGCATACCCGGCAGAGTAGAGGGCTGCGTCGTGAGCATGGTCATTCGTGAGCTTAACAAAAGTAAATGCAAGATCTCGGTAAGATCGCAGCCGAGCTTTGACAGCGCAGCCCTGTGTGCCGTGTTCGGCGGTGGTGGGCACAAAATGGCCTCCGGCTGCACAATAAATGCTGACCCCGATAATGTGCGTCAAATGATGATCGACGCTCTGGATAAGCTATGGGACTAAACGGGATAATACTTGTAGACAAGCCCTGTGACTGGACGAGCCACGATGTTGTCGGTAAGCTGCGCGGCATCCTGCATGAGCGCAGGATCGGCCACTCCGGCACGCTCGACCCGATGGCAACAGGTCTGCTTGTCGTGTTTGTCGGCAGAGCGACGAGAGCTGTCGAGTTTGCCGAAGCCGACAGCAAGGAGTACATTGCCGGACTGCGCCTCGGTGTCTCGACCGACACGCAGGATACGACCGGCAACACATTGAAAACCACTGACATTGTCCCGTCAAGACCTCAGCTTGACCAAGCCCTTGAAGCCTTCAAGGGCGAGATAAGCCAGCTCCCGCCGATGTATTCGGCGATAAAGGTCGGCGGCAGGAAGCTCTACGAGCTTGCAAGACGGGGCGAAAGCGTTGAGCGTAAGCCGCGCAGGGTCACCATTGATAAGCTCGAGATAATCGGCGAAGATGACGGCAACTATATCCTTGATGTAGTGTGCTCCAAGGGAACGTATATCAGAACGCTATGCAATGATATTGGCGATGCCCTCGGCTGCGGCGGCTGCATGAGCTCGCTGCGCCGTGTGAAAGCCGGTGCGTTCACTATCGAGCAGGCGCACACGATAGACGAAATTCAGGCTGCCGCCGATAACGGCGAGCTCGACAGCGTGATGATCCCTGTGGACAAGCTGTTTTCCGCATACCCTGCGCTCACCGTGAGCGACGCTGCGGACAAAAGGCTGCGCAACGGCAATATCATAAAGCTTGCCGCCCCGAACGGCACATATAGGGTCTACTCCGAGACCGGCGGCTTTCTGCTGCTCGGTGAGGTCAGGGACAATAAGCTCAAAACAATAAAAAGCTTCTTTGAGGTTTGATATGGCAGATACAAAAAGAGCAATGGCGCTCGGATTTTTCGACGGTGTGCATATAGGTCATGCCGCACTTTTAAACAAGACAAAGCAGCGAGCAGAGGAGATAGGCGCAATGCCCTCCGTGCTGACCTTTGATGTCCACCCCGATACGCTCGTTTTCGGCGCTGAGGTGCCGCTTATAAACAGCGCCATCGGCAGAAAGGGCATTATAAACCGCTGCTTCGGCATCGATAATGTCGTGTTCATCCACTTTAACCAAAAGGTCATGCACATGGACTGGCACGAGTTTATCGACGAGCTGATACAGGAACTCGGCATAGCATGGCTCGTCGTCGGACATGATTTCTGCTTCGGCTACAAGGGGCTCGGCACCGCGCCGAGACTCAAGGAATACTGCGAGGAAAAGGGAATTGGCTGCGATATCATCGAGCCCGTGTGCCGTGACGGCGTTGTCGTAAGCTCGACCGAGATACGAAAGCTCATCCAAAACGGCGAGATCGAAAAGGCAAACGAGCTCTTAGGCCACCCGCACATGCTGTCGGACACCGTGCGCTCGGGCTACCATCTCGGCACGAAAATGGGCACCCCGACTATCAATATGAAGATACCCGAGGGCGTTGTTGTACCACGCCACGGCGTGTATGCCGCCAAGGTCGTCCTTGACGACGGCTCGGAGCACATCTCCGTTACCAATGTCGGCGTGCGCCCCACGGTCAGCGACAGCGGCGCTGTCAGCGTCGAGAGCTTCATCCTCGATTTTGAGGGTAACCTCTATGACCGGCAGGCGAGAGTCGAGTTTTACGGATTTCTGCGTGACGAGCAGAAGTTTGACGACATTGCCCGTCTCGGCGAGCAGATAAAGCTCGATGCCCAGCATACGAGGGAGTTTTTCGCCAAAAATAATAAGACTTGAGAAAATTAAAGTTGCTCATTATAAACAGCGTATGTTAATATACTGTACAGATGATATAGAAAAGCAGGTGAGTGAACGATGAATGAGCTGAAAACCAAGTTTTCACACAAGCTTCAGCGGCTTTGGGATACGCTGCTGTACATATTCGGACCTAAAAAAGTTGCGGTGCTCTGCGTTGCTACGATGACCGTGATGATGCTTGTGCTGACCATCAGCGTTCGCTCATGCAGCGGCGTTGGCGACAGCGGCCAGAATACTGACCCTGTGATAGCCGAACGCAATACCGTGACCTCCAAGGTCACCGGCAAGCAGCTTCCCAAGACCGCGTCCGCGCTTAAGAAGGAGGCCGACACGATCGCGGCGTCATATGATTATGACAAGGCGCTCGCGCTTGTTAACGAGTATGAGAATGCGTACGATAATGCCGAGGACTGCTCGGCGTATAAGCAGGAGCTTGAGACGCAGAAGGCTCAGTGTACCCGCTGGGAGGATACGACCCATATCCCGCATATATTCTTCCACAGTCTTATCGCCGACACCGACAGAGCCTTTGACGGTGACGAGGATGAGGATGGCTACAACTTGTATATGACCACCATCAGCGAGTTTAACGCCATCATGGAGCAGATGTACGCAAGAG
This sequence comes from Oscillospiraceae bacterium, assembly GCA_963627445.1. GTDB lineage: Bacteria > Bacillota > Clostridia > Oscillospirales > Oscillospiraceae > F23-B02. The sequence continues at coordinate 36,564 of CAVGBM010000102.1, forward strand.
GCTATGTCCTTGTGGATATCCACGATATGATAAAGCAGGTTAAGACCGACGACGGCAGCACCGTTTACCGTCAGGGCGACATTTACCTGCCCGCGGGCAAAAAGCCCTTTGTTCTCTCCGTTGACGATGTGAATTATTATAAATACATGACCGACGGCAACGGTGACGGCTATGCTGATGCCAAGGGCGACGGCTTTGCGCATAAGCTTATCATCGGCAAGGACGGCAAGGTCACGAATGAGTATTACGAAAAGGATGGCACTCTGGTCACCGGCAGCTATGATGTCATGCCGCTGCTTGAGGACTTTATAGAAAAGCACCCCGATTTTTCCTACCGCGGAGCAAGGGGTATCCTTGCAGTCACCGGCTTCGAGGGCGTTTTCGGCTACCATACGCATCCCGATTGGAAGGAAAAGCTGACCGCCGATGAGTATAACAAAGAGGTCGAACAGGCCAAGGCTGTTTCCGAGGCGATAAAAAAGCAGGGCTGGACGATAGCGTCGCATAGCTATGCGCATTTCGGCTATGGCAGCTGCGACACATATGAGCATGCGCTGGATGTCCAGAAATGGGCCGATCAGGTGAAGCCCATCGTCGGAGAGACCGACGTTCTCATTTACCCCTTCGGTGAGGATATCGCAGGAGCCGAGGAATACACGGGCGTAAAGTTCAAGACAATGTATGACGCGGGCTTCCGCATATTCTGCAATGTCGACGCCTCGCAGGACTACTGGGTGCAGATCCACGACGGCTATATGCGTCAGGGCAGAATAAACCTTGACGGCTACCGGCTGTACCATTCGCCGAACCTCATTAAGAGCCTCATCGACGCAAGTACCGTTATCGACAGCGCAAGACCCACGCCTGTCCCGAGCATATAAATAAAAATCAAGCTCCGGCGTTTTACGCCGGAGCTTTTAGCTTAAATTTTCTCTTTTTCGCCGTCCATGAACATGAATACGAACGAAATTATAAGCAGCACCGAGCTGCATATGATTGCTTTTTCGTGCCAGATGCCGATAAAGAAGTTGCCGATAACAGCGCCCATAACAAAGCAGCCGATAATGCCGTAGTACAGTGCGGCGCTGACAAGATGCTCTCGATCCTTGGTATTCATGTATTGACAGAGATGCTGTGTTCCGCTGCGGATATTGCCGATACACATCGTTGTTGCAATGCTGTTGCCGCGAATTTTCCTGAAGCTTTCTACCTGAATGCCGCAGGCAAAGGAAATGAGCGAGTTTGCGATGATGTTCTGCGTCAGCGGAATAAACGCAACAGCAGTGAGTATCACAGCCTCGGATATGACGGATATCTGCCGCCAGTGCAGCAGGTGCTGCCCCTTCACACGAACAAGCTCGGCTGCTGCAATGCCGAGTACAAATGCGAGCACGGGAAGAAAGTATTGAAGTGCGCCCGAGAAATTGCCCTCGGACAGCTTAACGCCGAAAAGCAAAATGTTGCCCGTCTGCGCGTTTGCGAACACTTCGTCGCGCTGGATATATGAATATGCATCCATAAATCCGCCGGACACAGCAAGAATTGCGCCGAGGCGGATGGATTCGGACATTTGTTTTGTGCTTTTCATGGGTCTGCGCCTTCTTTATTCGCCGGTGCAGACCAGCATTTTTTCCCTGCACGAGGAAATGACCGCATCAATGCTGTCAAGATGCTCAAGAATTTGCTTTTCAAACTCATGCAGCGGCAAAAGCACGCCTATCTCGTCAAATCTGCCGCAGCTGCTGTCACCGGTGTCCTGACCGTAGTATACGGCGGCGGACGGTGCAATGCACTGTATTTCGCAGAATGCGTCCCAAATTATCGCATACGCTTCAGCCTCGGTCATGCCGAGGGCGGCAGTGTCTGGCAGCTCGTAAAGAGCGAGTATGCCGCGGCGGCGGTTGCAGAGCTTTTCCTCGATATCCAAGCCGTCGGTGTACGAACGGGCAATGTCATAGCCGTCGGCAAGAAACAGGTCAGAGCCCTCTGTGCAGTTATGGTGCTGCCTTACCTCGGCGAGCCTTGCAAGCTCCTTTGAGGTCGGCTTTTTCTCGTCGTCAAACAGGGAAGTGTCAACACAATGGCCGTCCTTGTCCGTCAATAGATGGGGATTCATGCCGGCCTTGCCGTGAAAACGTTTGGGTATAAGATATGCCTCTCTTAAAAGGTCAAACATGCCGCGTCCGCATATCTCAAGCAAAAGCGCGCTGATATCGCGCTTTTCGTATGCGTTAAAAAGCACTCTTGCAAAATGCGTGGGGTCGTCATCGGGCATGAGCTCGTCGATATCAAGGCGGCTGTAGAACAGATCGCTCAGCCTTGTGCAAGCGCCCGGGGAGTTTAATATCTTTGCAAAGATGGCTTCAACATCTTCTTCATGAGGAATGCTCGGTATGGTTGACATGACTGTCACTGTCCTTTCGGAATAAGCTTACTGCTTGACTGCGGGTCTGTTTTTCTTCGGTGAGCGGCCGCTGCGGCCACGACGGCGGGAGAGTGCGGCCTTTGTTCTGTAAAAATCGAGCGTATCGTCGTCGGCCTTGTAAACGAGCCTGTTTGCCGCCCATGTGTCATCCTCATGCTTGCGGAACTTCAGCCTTAACAGATAGCTCCCGCAGTCGGGGCAGGTGTAGATGTTCATGTAGCGCTGATCGCCCTGGTTTATCCAACGCTGGGATGTAAGCGCCTTGCCGCAGTCGGGGCAGGGGAGCTTCACGAGCTTTTCGTCGGCAAATGCCTCAGACTTGCTGATGTAACCGGGGAAAACAAGGTGCTCGATCGGCTCGGGACCGTTGTTCTCATTGGAGGGCTGCTTGTGGCTGCGCAGAGAGAGCATCCTCGCCGCGTCCTCATACTCGGAAAGTCCCTTGGCGATGTCAAGCTTCGTGCAGACAAGCGCGGTGTTGTACGCATCGCCGAGAGCGTCGTGGGCGACCCTCGTCTGCTCGATGCCGAAATGCTCCATCGCCGTTGCGAGCGATTTTTGATTTTTGTCGCCGTCAGTCTGCATATTATATATAAGCTGCAGATTGATCCAGTTGGCGATCCAGTCCCAGTCAAGGTCATGTATAATGATGTTCTGCTCCATGATGCCGCGGTCATCGCAGCCCCAGGTGAGGAAGGTCACACCGTCGCCGCACCATTCGCGGAACTGCTCAAAAGCGTCGCGGAAGCTGTGCCCCTTTGCAAGACGCTCCTTGTCAAAGCCGGTGAGCTTCTTGACCTTATAGTGCATGCGCTTAAAGTACACGGGCTTGACATCGATAGTAAATTCCTCAGCCGGCTGCAAATTCTCGTCAAGCTTGACTGCGCCTATCTCGATAATTTCACCCCTGAGCTTTATGGGGAGCTTGTTGAATACGGAGGATTTGGAGCTCATAGCCTGATTCCATTCCAAATCGACCACGATATAGTTCATAATTGATCATCCTTGTCTTATATTACAAAGCGACATTATAACATAATACTTTGCCTTATGCACTACTTTTTTGAAATATATATTTGCCCTTAGAGGCGCACTGTGGTATACTCCCAATATATTAAGGAGGTGTCGTTATGAATATAGCGGTTATATGCGGCGGTTTGTCAAGCGAAAGAGATGTTTCCATCACAAGCGGAACAAATGCGGCAAGGGCACTGCGTGAGCAGGGACATAAGGTCGTGCTGGTCGACCTGTTTTACGGTTACGACGGTGAGTATAACGACCCCAAGGAGCTTTATGAGCGTGAGCAGCAGGATATCCAGTATTCTGTCAAGGAGGAAACTCCGGATTTTGATAAGCTTCTCGCCGAGGGCAAGGGCTCGAGGATAGGCAGCAATGTCATTGAGATATGCCGCGCTGCGGATATATGCTTCCTCGCGCTGCACGGTCAGGACGGCGAGGACGGCAAGATACAGGCAACGCTGGATATGCATGGCGTTAAGTACACCGGCAGCGGCTACCTCGGCAGCGCTATCGCGATGAACAAAGAGCTTTCGAAGATAATGTTCCGTGCAAACGGCATACCCACACCGGCAGGGATAGTCCTCGAAAAGGGAGCAGAGAAGTACGACGATGTCGGCTTCCCATGTGTTGTGAAGCCCTGCTCGGGCGGCTCAAGCGTTGGTACATCTATCGTCCGCAGCCGCGATGAGTACGATGCCGCGCTCGAATTTGCGTTTAAGTACGAATCACATGTCCTGGTCGAAAAGTATGTAAAGGGCAGGGAATTTACCGTCGGCGTTCTCGCCGGCAAGGCAATGCCCGTTATCGAGATAATCCCCAAAAACGGCTGGTATGACTACAAAAATAAGTATCAGGCAGGTATGACGGAGGAAATTTGCCCCGCCCAGATCAGCGCAGAGGATACCGACCGCTTGCAGCGTCTTGCCGAGCGTGTCGCCGCGGCGCTAATGATCGATGTCTACTTCCGTGCAGACTTCCTTATGGATGAGACAGATGGCGAGATCTACTGCCTTGAGGCCAACACGCTCCCGGGAATGACCCCGACAAGCCTGGTCCCGCAGATGGCAAGGGAAATGGGCATGAGCTTCCCGCAGCTTTGCGACAGGATCATTGAAGTTTCAATGGAGAAGTACGATAAATGAGAGGATTGAGCGTTTCTGATGCAGCTGCCATAGTCGGCGGCGAGCTCCACGGTACAGAAAATTCAGACAGCGAGATACTCGGCGTTGCGATAGACAGTCGCAAGGTCGAAAAAGGCTACATGTTTGCAGCTCTAAAGGGCGAACGTGTCGACGGGCATAACTTTATTAATAAAGCCTTTGAGCTTGGCGCTGCATGCTGCATATCTGAGCGTGTGCCCGATGATGTCACCGGCACGGTCATAGTCGTTTCCGATGTTGCGTCAGCGCTCAAGACTCTTGCCGAGCACTACCGCAATCGCTTTGATATTCCCGTTATCGGCATTGCCGGAAGCGTCGGCAAAACAACGGCAAAGGAAATGGTCGCATCCGTACTTTCGCAGAAATATAATGTACTCAAGACCGAGAAGAATCTCAATAATGAGCTCGGTGTCCCGCTCACGATATTCAGAATTGAGCCGGAGCACGAGGCTGCGGTCATTGAGATGGGCATATCCGACTTCGGCGAGATGAGCCGTTTAGCCAAAATGGTGCGTCCCACGATGGCGGTGTATACGCTCATCGGTCATGCGCATTTGGAGCACCTGCACGACAGAAACGGCGTTTTGAAGGCAAAGACCGAGATGTTAGACTTCATGCCCGACGACGGCACACTGTTTTTAAACGCGGATGACGATCTGCTCTCGACGCTTGACTGCCGCCAGCACAAGGTCTTGTACGGCACGGGCGCAAACGCAGATGTAAAGGCTGAGAATATCTGCTCTGATAGCCTTAACGAGCTTAGCTGCGATATCGTCTGTGGCAAAAGATGCATACATGTCAGCGTGCCGTCATACGGCAGCCACATGGTTTATGCTGCACTTGAGGGTGCGGCGGTCGGCATTAAAATGGGGCTGAGCGACGACGAGATCGCCGCCGGTGTCGCTGCTTACGAGACTGTTGGCCGCAGGGCAAGCGTCACGGATACGGGCTATATAACCCTTGTTGACGACTGCTATAACGCAAATCCCGATTCGGTCATGTGTGCGATAGATTCCCTCAAGACAATAAACGGCCGCAAGGTCTGCATTTTGGGCGATATGCTCGAAATGGGGGAGAACAAGATAGGACTTCACGCCCAGGTCGGCAAATACGCCGCCGATAACGGCGCAGACCTGCTACTCACGGTCGGAGAGCTTTCAAAGAACACCTGTGCGGCGGCAGAGAAGATAAACGCCCTGCATTTTGAAACTAATGCCGAGCTCATATCGAAGCTGCCCGAGCTCATCCAAAAAGGCGACACGGTGCTTGTAAAAGCCTCGCACAGCATGAGGTTTGATGAGATATCGGAGGCGTTAAAGCTTTTAAAATGAAAAAAGAGAGTGCATCGCACTCTCTTTTTTACTATGTATCAAAGGAAAAAGTTTTCGATAAGCAGCAGCAGTATAATGCCCGGAATGCCAAGCACACCGGCGACTATCGCACTGAGCCAGCCAACGGTGATGCTAAGCCCGATAAAGCCGCCGAGAAAGTTAAAGACAAACAGCATCACGAAGCCCAAAACTGCGTTTAAAAGCAGCTTGAATGCCCACTTTATCGGCGTTGCGAAGATCTTGATGACCAGCCACAGCAGCAGACCTCCGATAACGACATAGATCGCAAGATTCAAATAATCCATATGTGTCTCCTATTGCATTAGATTTTTTATGTTGGCGACGGCATAGTTATACCGTGATTTGAGCGCGCTTATCTCGAAAATGCATGCGTCCATCATGTCGGGGTCGGTGACAGTGTCAAACGCCGCATATGCGCTATGCAGCTGCGAGCGAATAGCCTTCATTTCCTTTACGCGCTTATTATACTCTGCCTTGAGTGCCTTTGCTTCCTTTTTAGTCATGAGAAAAGAACTCCTTATCTTTTCTCATTATTATATTCAGCCTGTCCGTCATTTAAACGGCCATGGCAATATATTACCACGGTTATAATGAAAAATCCATGCCATAATATTATCAGACGATAAAAAGTGTCCGCAAGATAAATAAAACGGGCAGAATGAGAGCTCTTATCACCGTGATAATGAGAACATTCAGATTTTTTCGTCTGCCGATCTTGGATCGGGCTTTAGGGGACAGAGCACGCTCTGTCCCCGTTTCTATTGCCATACTTGATTTTTTGGCAAAATTATAATATACTAAATAATCTAAGTTATCAAGGAATTTATAAGCTATTAAACACAAGATGTTGTATTCAAGGGGAATTTCGGAAAATGAGTAAAACCACCGCACAATACGGTAATGAAAGCATTTCTCAGCTCAAGGGAGCGGACAGAGTCAGAAAGCGCCCGGGTGTCATCTTCGGCTCGGACGGGCTTGACGGCTGCCAGCATGCCGTGTTTGAAATTTTGTCAAACGCCATTGACGAGGCTCGCGAGGGTCACGGCAATCTCATCACGCTGACCCGCTACGCCGATAAATCGATCGAGGTCGAGGACTTCGGCCGCGGCTGCCCCGTCGACTGGAATGCAAACGAGAAGCGCTATAACTGGGAGCTCGTTTTCTGCGAGCTGTACGCAGGCGGCAAGTATTCAAACAACGAGGGCGAAAACTACGAGTACTCCCTTGGCCTTAACGGCCTGGGCTCATGCGCAACGCAGTACGCCTCGGAATACATGGATGTCACCGTTTGGCGTGACGGCAATAAATATGAGCTGCACTTTAAAAAGGGCAAGGTCGTAGGCAAAAAAGGTCAGGAGCTTACGATAAGCCCCACAGACCGCAAAAAGACCGGCACGACCATCAAGTGGAGACCCGATCTTGAGGTCTTTACGGATATCAACATTCCCGAGGAGTTTTTTAAGGATGTCCTGCACCGTCAGGCCGTCGTCAATGCGGGCATAACCTTCCGCTTCCGCAACCAGAACGGCAACAAGTTTGATGTCACCGACTATGTGTACGAAAACGGCATCCTCGACTATGTCCACGAGATCGCTGCCGATAATCCGCTCACAGCGCCGTATTTCATAGTTGCCGAGCGCCGCGGCCGCGACCGTGAGGACAAGCCCGAGTACAAGGTCAAGCTCTCGGCTGCCTTCTGCTTTTCAAATAAGGTGAGCCTCACGGAGTATTACCACAACTCATCGTGGCTCGAATACGGCGGCGCACCCGAAAAGGCGACGAGAAACGCCTTTGTCTATGCCGTCGATGCCTACATAAAGAAGATAGGCAAGTATCAGAAAAACGAAAGCAAGATAAGCTATCAGGACGTGGCCGACTGCCTGGTTCTCGTGACAAACTGCTTTTCCACGCAGACCTCGTATGAGAACCAGACCAAAAAGGCGATAACAAACCGCTTTATCCAAGAGGCGATGACCGATTTCTTCAAGGAACGCTTGGAGATATACTTTATCGAAAACAAACCCGAGGCCGACAAGATCGCCGAGCAGGTGCTTGTCAACAAGCGCAGCCGTGAGGCGGCGGAAAAGACAAGACTCGGCATGAAAAAGAAGCTCTCCGGCAGCATCGACATTGCAAACCGCGTGCAGAAGTTCGTCGACTGCCGCAGCAGAGACCCCGAAAAGCGCGAGATATACATCGTCGAGGGCGACTCGGCACTGGGCGCATGTAAGCTTTCCCGCGACGCTGATTTTCAGGGCATCATGCCCGTCAGAGGCAAGATACTAAACTGCCTCAAGGCTGATTTCGCAAGGATATTCAAAAGCGACATCATAACAGACCTTCTAAAGGTTCTCGGCTGCGGTGTCGAGGTGCAGGTCAAGGGGAAAAAAGACCTGAACTCTTTCGATATCAACAACCTGCGCTGGAACAAGGTCATCATCTGCACCGACGCGGATGTTGACGGCTTCCAGATAAGAACGCTCATCCTGACGATGATATACCGCCTCGTGCCCACACTCATCCGTGAAGGCTATGTGTATATCGCAGAGTCGCCGCTTTATGAGATAGAGAGCAAGGGCAAAACCTATTTTGCCTACTCCGACAAAGAAAAGGCAGATATCGTGGCATCGCTTAACGGTGCCAAAGCCAGTATTAACCGCAGCAAGGGTCTTGGCGAAAACGACCCCGACATGATGTGGATGACCACCATGAACCCCGAGACACGCAGGCTTATCAAGGTCATGCCCGAGGATGCCGAGCGCATGTCACAGATGTTTGACCTGCTGCTGGGCGACGACCTTGCAGGCAGAAAAAATCATATCGCCGAGAACGGATACCTGTATCTTGACATGGCCGATATATCCTGAGAGGTGCCGACATGAAGTTTGACAGAGCCAGAAATTTAGTTAAGCTGCTGCTCGCGCTGTGCGTCATGTTCGGTGTTGTGGGCGTTATCTCGAACGGCAACGGCACGGTGCTGCCCATGTATTCGGCGGTGCTGTCGCTCGTGTGCTTTGTGATGGCATTCGTCGTCATATTCCTTTTCTGCAAATGCCCCTACTGCGGAAAGGTCGTATACCTGGGGCTGTTCAAGGCTACGCATTGCCCCAAATGCCGCCGAAGCTTTGAGACCGGCGCAAAGAAAAAGGGCAAGCGTTGAAAGGAAAAGTTCTAAATGGCTAAAAAACAAGCTCCCGAACAGAAAAAATTCAATAATCCCAATGTCATCGGCCTTCGAGCCGAGGTTTTAGAGCAGCCTATAACCGAGACGCTGGAGCAAAACTACATGCCCTATGCGATGAGTGTTATAATCTCCCGTGCCATCCCCGAGATAGACGGCTTCAAGCCCTCGCACAGAAAGCTGCTGTACACCATGTACAAGATGGGACTTCTTAACGGCGGCCGCACAAAGAGCGCCAACATCGTCGGCCAGACGATGCGCCTTAACCCGCACGGCGACGCTGCGATATACGAGACCATGGTGCGCCTATCAAAGGGCAACGATGCGCTGCTTGTCCCGTTTGTCGACTCCAAGGGCAACTTCGGCAAGGTGTACTCAAGGGACATGTCCTTTGCAGCCTCCCGATATACCGAGGCAAAGCTGTCTGCCATATGCGCCGAGCTTTTCGGCGATATAGACCAGGACACAGTTGAGTTTGTGGATAACTACGACGGCAGCATGAAGGAGCCGACCCTTCTTCCGACCTCATTTCCCAATGTTCTCGTGTCGAGCAACACAGGTATCGCTGTCGGCATGGCAAGCCAGATCTGCGGCTTTAACCTCGAGGAGGTCTGCCGCACGACGATAGAGTATCTGTCCGACCCCGAGTGCGACCTGCTCTCGACTATGCCTGCGCCCGATTTCTCCACCGGCGGCGAGATAGTCTATGATCGCACGGAGATGGAGAATATCTATAACACCGGCCGCGGCAGCTTCAAGGTCAGAGCCCGTTGGCGCTATATCCAGAAGGAAAATATCATCGAGATATACGAGATACCCTACACGACCACAACGGAGGCTATCGTCGACAAGGTCGCAGAGCTCATTAAGGCCGGTAAGGTGCGCGAGATAAACGACATGCGAGACGAAACAGACCTCAGCGGTCTCAAACTCGCTATAGACCTCAAGCGCGGCACCGACCCCGAAAAGCTCATGCAGAAGCTGTTTAAGCTCACCCCGCTTATGGACAGCTTCCCCTGCAACTTTAACATCCTTGTTGCCGGCAACCCCAAGGTCATGGGCGTGAGGGAGATACTAAGCGAGTGGAGCGCATGGCGCATGGAATGCGTCCGCCGCCGTGTGTACTTTGACCTTTCCAAGAAAAAGGACAAGCTGCATCTGCTCAAGGGTCTTGAGAAGATACTTCTCGATATCGACAGGGCGATAGAGATCATACGCAGCACCGAGCTTGAGTCTGAGGTCGTACCCAACCTCATGATGGGCTTTGGTATCGACAAGGTGCAGGCTGAGTATGTTGCGGAGATAAAGCTGCGCAATATAAACAGAGAGTATATCCTCAAGCGCGTGTCTGAGACCGAGGAGCTCGAAAAGGCAATAGAGGAGCTTGAGGATACCCTCAAGAGCCGCCGCAAGATAAAGAGTATCATCGTAAATGAGCTCAAGCAGGTCATCAAAAAATACCCCTGCCCCCGCAGAACCGGCATCGTGTACGCAAACGAGATAGCGGAGTTTGAGGAAACCGAGCTTGTCGAGGATTACCCCGTAACGGTGTTTATCTCGAACGAGGGGTATTTTAAGAAGATAACCCCGCTGTCGCTGCGTATGAGCAGTGAACAGAAATTCAAGGACGGGGACGGGCTCAAAATGTCCTTTGAGTCGTCTAACCGCACCGAGCTTTTGATCTTCACCGATCAGCAGCGCGTTTATAAAACGAAGCTATCCGACTTTGAGAACACCAAAGCCTCCGACCTCGGCGTGTACCTGCCGACGAGACTGGAGATGGAGGACGGCGAGCGCATCGTGAGCGTTGTCTGCCCGGGCGACTACAAAAAGCAGCTTTTGCTGTTTTTCGAAAACGGCAAGATCGCAAGGCTCGAAATGTCGGCATATGAGACCAAGACAAACCGCAAAAAGCTCATAAACGCCTATTCCGACAAGAGCCCGCTTGTTGAGGTCATGCCGATAACTGAGGATATCAATGTCGCCATGTTCTCAACAGACGGCAGGGCGCTTGTGTTCAACACCTCGCTTTTGCAGCTCAAGACCAGCCGTACCACACAGGGCGTTGCGGGAATGAGCTTGAAGAAAAATCATAAACTGAATTCGGCGGCGCAGCTCGAATCGACCGTAATAAAGAATGTCTCCCGCTACCGTGTCCGCAGCCTTCCGGCAGCCGGTGCGCTGCTCAAGGACGAGGACAGGGGAGAGGAGCAGCTGTCACTTATAAACTGAGGGCTTTATTATGATTAAAAACGAAAAGTTTAAAGCTGAAAGTTGTACAGTAAAAGTGGACAGTCCGAAGAGTGAAAAAATGATATAATAAA
>CAVGBM010000103.1:0-4894 GCA_963627445.1 Oscillospiraceae bacterium
CCCGTCGGCTTTTGATTTTTATGCGGTATTCAAAACTCACACTCAGTCGGGCAGGCGGCGAGGGTGTCGAATATCGAGCAGAAGCACTCGTCGAAGCTGTCCCATGTGTCGAGCACGGCGCTTTCGTTTTTGTTGCAGGCGTAGACCTTGCCGCTTGGCGTAGCCGGTGTCCGGCACAGTCGGCTTCCTGCCGAAAAGCGAAAAACCCATGCGTGACCTCCTATCACTTTCTCCATGTTGCGGGGGCGAACATTATAAGCAGGGGGAATATCTCGAGGCGGCCGAGGAACATGTCGAAGCACAGGGCGAGCTTACTCAGAAGCGACAAGCCCGACACGCCGTAGGTGAAGGTGTTTGCGTCGAGGCCGTAGCCGATGTTGCCGATGCTGGATATCGCAACGACGATGCCCTTGCCGAAGTCGAGCCCGTCAAGTGAGAGTATCACCGCCGTAATGACCAGCGCCATGAGATACGCAACGGCGAAGCTGTTTACAGACGACACGGTCTCCTCGTCGACGACCTCGTCATCGACCCTTATAAGGTGCACCGAGCCCGGGGTGATGGTCTGGGCGATGGCTCGGTAGGTGCTTTTTGCAAGGATCATGACCCTTGAAATCTTCATGCCGCCGCCGGTCGAGCCCGCCATGGGGCCGGTTATCATGAGAACGAGCAAAAGCGCCCACACAAACGGCGACCACAGCCCTGCATCAACGGACACATAGCAGGTGGTGCTGATAATTGAAATGACCTGGAACAGCGAGTGGCGGATATCCTCGCCGACAGTCGCAAACTGCGCAGCCGACGAGATGCCGATGACGAGCGCCATGCCCAGAACGAGCACGCCGAACACGCGTAGCTCGTGATTGCGCTTAATGCGCAGAAACTCACGGGCGATGAGGCAGTAGAAAATGCTGAAGCTCATGCTGCACAGCGTCATGAACACCATGGTCACATTCTGCGCATAGCTGCCGTAGGACACCAAGCTGTCGTTTTTAATGGCAAAGCCGCCGGTGCTGACGGTGGAGAGGGCAATATTCACGCTGTCAAACAGCGGGATGTTGCCGAGAACGAGCAGTATCACCTGCACGACGGTCAGGAGAATGTATATCTCGTACAAAAGCTTTGCCGACTTCTGCATCCTCGGGACGAGCTTTCCCGCCATCGGGCCGGGGAACTCAGCCCGCAGCAGGAACATCGAGCCGCCCTCGCGGGCAGTGGGCATAATTGCGAGCATGAACACCAGAACGCCCATGCCGCCGACCCAGTTTGTGATGCTTCGCCAGAGCAAAATCGCCCTCGGCGCCGCCTCGACATCGCTGATTATCGTTGCGCCCGTTGTCGAAAATCCCGACACGGTCTCGAAGACAGCATCGCCCGGGGCGGTGATAACGCCGCTGACATAAAACGGGATGGCGCCGAACACGGAGATGACTATCCACGCAAGCGCAACCGTGACGCAGCCGTCTCTCGGCCCTAAGCCGACGCTCGGCCGCTTGATGACAGACAGCGGAAGTCCCACGATGAGCACCGCAGCTATCGCAAAGGCAAAGCCACGCACCGCCGCCGGGTCGCCGTCGGCTATCGCCAGCAGCAGCGGCGGCAGCATAAACACCGCCTCCATGCACAAGACCGTGCCGACGGTTTTTCTTATCGTTTGAAAATTCATGGCCGCCGCTTACTCCTTGGCAAATATATCGTTGAGATCCAAAATATCGCGCCCGGCCGTTGTCACGACGACGACGGTGTCGCCCGCCGAGAGCCTGTCACGGCCGCCGGGGATCTTAATTTTGCCCATGCTGTTTATGCACGCAAGCAAGATGCCGGGCTTGAGCTTAATGTCCATGAGCGGCTCGTTAAGATGCTTTGTCGCCTCGGTCACGGCAAACTCCAGCGCCTCCGCCCCGCCGCCAGCAAGCTTGTGGATAGTCAGCACCGCACTGCCGCCGGTGTTCTCCATCGCACGGACATAGCGTACGATGGCTCGGGAGCTTATCTGCTTCGGGCTTATGAGGCTGTCGGCCCCACGGTCGCCGAGTATCTCGCCGTATTCGCTGCGGTTTATCTTCGTGAGCAGCTGCGGCACGCCCACCTTGCGGGCAAACATGCCGATTATGATGTTCTCCTCGTCCATATCCGTCATCGGCAGCACGGCATCCATGCGGGCAATGTTGTGCATTTTCAAAACCGCCTGCTTCGAGCCGTCCGAGCAGATTATCGTCGCCTCCGGCAGCGCCTCGGACAGGTACTCGCACCGCTTGCGATCCTTTTCGATTATCTTCACATGCGCGCCGCTCTTTGCGAGCATCGGGGTCAGGTACTCGGCGATGCGGCCGCCGCCCACGATGAGCACATTTTTAGACCGCTTCGAGCGCAGCTTGAGCTCATGCGTAAGCTCCACGAGCGCTGAGGCCGGGGCAGTTGCGTAAATTCTATCTCCCGCTTCGAGCACAAAGCGGCCGTCGGGGATGAACGCCTTGCCGTCGCGCACGACGACGCACACGAGCGTGCGGGTGCGGATCTTGCTGCCCATGTCCGACAGGCGCAGGCCGCAAAGGGGGCTCTCCGGCTCGATGCCGAGCTCCACTATCTCCGCCCTGCCCTCGGCAAAGGTGTCTCGCTTTATAAACGCCGGAATTTGCAGCAGGCGGTATATCTCCTTGGCAGCCAGCAGCTCGGGGTTAATGGACATGGAAAGGCCGAGCTCATCCTTGAGGACATAAAGCTGCTCGGAATACTCGCGGTTGCGCACGCGGGCTATCGTGTTTTTGCAGCCGAGCTTTCGGGCTAAGATACACGCGAGGAGGTTCACCTCGTCCTTGGCGGTGACCGCCACCATGAGGTCGCACTCGTCGACATTCGCCTCACGCTGCGTGGCTATCGCCGCACCGTTGCCGTAAAGCGTCATGACATCGAGCGTTTCGGATATCATCTTGACCTTCTCCTTGTCGTTGTCGACAAGCACAATGTCGTGATTTTCGTTTGCAAGCTCCTCGGCGAGCGAGAAGCCGATCTTGCCGCCGCCGATAATTACAATTTTCATGCCGAATTCCTTTCCGAGCGATTTCTTTAATGTTTGATTGTATCATATATGCAGCGTTGTTTCAAGATGCACCGCCCCCCCGCCTTGCGTCATGGGCTATAGATACGCTACTATGGAAGCAATTCTACTTCCGAGGGGTGTATTTGCTGCGGCAAAAGTTATATTCTCACCTCAGCAAAAGGAGGTTTTGATATGGACTTAGTTAAGATAGGTAAATATATAGCAGGCAAGCGCAAGGAGCTGGGGCTGACGCAGAGACAGCTTGCGGATAAGCTCGGCATGAGCGATAAGTCGGTTTCCAAGTGGGAGCGCGGCGTGTGCCTGCCGGATGTGGCGCTGTACTCGGATCTGTGCGGCATCCTCGGCATCAGCATCAACGAATTTCTCGCCGGTGAGGATATCCCGCAGGAGAGCGTGGTGCAGAAGTCCGAGGAGAACATCATCGGCGTCGCCACCGCCAGCAAGCACCGGCAGAAAAAGCTCAAGTCCGTCATCTGCATCCTGCTGGCCGTGTCGATAGTCGCGCTGTCGGTCATCGGCGCGATGCTCATCAGGGAGTATTGGCCGCAGAACTATATCTATCCCATCAACAACACCACCAAAAGCGTCGAGATGGAGACCGTCAAGATGCTTTCGGGTCCCGACAGCGCGCTCATCTACGATTATAAAACGAGCGACAAGTATAAGCTGCTGATCATTTATCGCTACGAGTATGTCTCAGGCAAGCTCGTGAGCAAGGAAAGGATAGGCTCGATCGGCTACGAGCCCCTCGGCTCGCCCAAAAGCGGCAAGCTGTTTTTTGTGCCCGATTTTGAACACTCCACCGTCAAGTTCATCTCCGCCGGCAGCATGTCGCTGGATATACCCATCTTTACCGATGTCGACAAGGATGAGTTCAACATGCGCACAACGCTTGGGTTGGAAGGCAAAACGCCCGTCGAATACGACAAGGAGATGGGGCTTTTCGCCTTCGTCTGCGGCAAAGAGCGTGTCTATACCTCCGTCATCGACGAGTACGGCCAATCCACCGCCCCCGCCAACGACTATGTCTGCTACTTCTCCGTCGAGTTCGGGAAGTGACAAAAAAACCGGACAGCTCTCGCTGCCCGGGTTTTCTGCGCTTTCGCGCAAGGTCTTTGTGTGGTATAATTGTTTATATGAGGAGGCGATGAGATATGTCCGATCAAGCGTGTGAGACTGCCGGGCAGTGGGTGCGATTTATCGTTTACTACTGCGGAATGGGGGGGACGGGCTGTTCTCCGAGAAAATTATGCTGTGGCCTGCGGTGGATAAGCTCGAGAAGCTGTACACCTACCCGGACGGCGTTCCGCTCACGCTAAGGGTCAGCGAGCTGATCGCGCGATTCAAGGCCGATGAGCAGACGCTCGGCGAGTGGGAGACGGAGAATTTTCAGGTCGACACGGTGTATGTTCAAACGGACGATGCTATGCTCGGGCTGCTTGAGGATAAGCTTCTGTCGGACGTGTTCTCGTACTTTTCGTGCGACGAGCTGACGCTTGTTTTTATCTCCTCCGGCGGCGCGTCGTTTGAGTGTCAGGGCTACCAATTCATCGTCCATTCCAACGAGGATATACGCAAAAACGCGCCCCACGTCCATGTGAAGCGCAGCGGCTGCGAGACGAGATACAGCCTCGAAACGCTCGAGCGCTTCCCGAAAGACAAATTCAGCCGCGAGTTTCAGCGCGACGAGAAGAAGATCATCCTGCCCTGTCTGCGTGAAAACAAAGACCGCCTGCTTGCCGACTGGAACCGCTGCATGAACGGCTATCGCACTCCGACATATGACGAGACCGGAATGCAGTATTACAGGGAATCGTAGGTCGGGCACTCACT
>CAVGBM010000104.1:0-8394 GCA_963627445.1 Oscillospiraceae bacterium
AAAGCAGCATTACAAGGGGATTATAAACTATCTTCTTCACTGTCGGCGGGCTTAACCTCGGTCTCGGCAAGCTTCTCCTCGGCATACTGCGCACGCAGCCTCAGCTCGGTGCCGTGCTTGAGCAGCGGCGAAATGGCGATGAACGCAAGACCCATGCCGAGCGAGACCTCGATGCTGAAGTTCCAGCTGCCTTCGGCTATCGTCGTAGTGGCGACATATATCGCCGTGACGATGCTTGCGCCGAGGGGGACTGCGATGGTTATGATGCCGAGACGGAACATCTCCTTTGCGCCCTCGAAGGTGAAGGGCGTGCCGGCCTTGAGCTCGCGCTTGAAGTACACATTTATAAACTTCGCAACGACTGCCTCGGCGGTCATCATGATGCCCAGAACGATGCATCCGGCCATAATGAGCTCCCTCGCGTCGGGCGAAGTTAAAAGCGCCTCGTCGAAGGATGCCATGCCGCTTGCGAGCATCGCGTCAAGGTCGCCCTTGCCGATGAGAATGCCTCCGGCAAGTGTCAGCACCGCGCCGACGACGAGCATGACGAACGCTATCTCGGCAAGAACCTTGCAGACCTTGCAGACCTTCTGAACCGTTCTCAGTGATTTGCTCATTATACAACTCCTCCGTTATCCTCGGGTATGATGATCCATGCGATGAAGTATGCAAGCACGCCGCAGCCTATCGATGCAAGGCTCACGAACGCCCACAGCAGGCGTACGAGCGTCGGGTCAATGTCGAAATACTCCGCCAAGCCGCCGCATACGCCGCCTAATTTCTTATCCCTTGTGCTTCTGAAAAGTCTCTTTTTCATTTGTGTGTCTCCCTGTGCTGCTGTGCAGCGGTCAGTATATTTTTCATGAGCATCGCCCTTGTCATCGGCCCCACGCCGCCGGGCACGGGCGTTATAAACGCCGCCTTCTTTGCGACCTCGTCAAACACGACATCGCCGAAGAACTTGCCCGTCTCGGGGTCCCGGTTCATGGCGACATCGATGACGACAACGCCGTCTTTGACCATGTCGCCGGTTATAAGCCTCGGGCTTCCGGCGGCAACGACCAAAACATCGGCCTGACGGGTCAGCTCGGCAAGGTTTTTCGTGTGGCTGTGGCAGCACACGACCGTGCCGTTTGCCCGCAGCATCAAAAGCGCCATGGGTCTGCCGACAATGTTGCTGCGGCCGACCATGACGCACACCTTGCCGTCAAGCGAGATGCCGTATTCCCGAAACATCTCCATGATGCCCGTCGGCGTGCACGGCCAGAGCGCAGGCTCGCCGACTATCATGCGGCCGACATTCATCGGGTGGAACGCGTCAATGTCCTTATCCGGGCGGATGGCGTTAATTACAACGCTCTCGTCGATGTGCTCGGGCAGCGGAAGCTGCACCAAAATGCCGTCGACGCTCTCGTCGGCGTTGAGCGTGGCGATAAGCTCCAAAAGCTCTTGCTGCGTCGTCTCCTCGGGCAGGTCGCAGCGCACGCTGTCGATGCCGCACTTTACGCAGTCACGCTCCTTGTTGCGCACATATATCTGCGAGGCGGGATCTGTGCCCACCAGCACGGCGGCAAGCTTCGGCCGTCTCGGAAACTTAGAAGCCTCGGTCGCCACCTCGGCGCATATTTTAGCGGCAAGCGCCTTGCCGTCAATTATTGTTGCCATATAATTTATCACCTCTTTGGTTGTCTCCATTCTATCAAACTACCGAGCGTTAGTCAACAGGGCGCAGTCTACTATCGGGCGAAATTGCTTCCATTTTTCATGCGCGTGTGGTAGAATAATGCTTACTAATCTGAAAGCGAGGCTCGCTATGGGCAAACTGAAATATCTTATCCGCCGCATCGCCGGGATGAACTACAGGCAGTTCTTTCAAAAGATAAACGAGGTGCACGAAAAAAGCGGCAAGTGCAAGCTGTTTATCTTCCTGGACATGGTCTGGTGCGGCCTTGTGTATCAGGCAGGCTACATGGATTATGCCCTGTTTGAGATGTATAATTTAAACCGCGCCCAGCGCAAGACGATAGTCACGAGGGGCATAAACAACGGCTTTATAAAGCGCTTCAACGACCCGAAGTACATGCCGGAAATTGAGGACAAGCTCAAATTCGCAAAGAACTTTTCCGAGTTCATGCACCGTGACTGGCTGGACATGTCCACCGCCACGAGGGAAGAGTTTGACGCGTTTGTCGGAAAGCACCCCGTGTTCATGTCGAAGCCTGTCGACGGCATGTGCGGCAAGGGCATTGAGAAGATAAATGCAGCCGAATACGACGGCGACCTGTACGAGCACCTCAAGAACGGCCATCAGGTCGTACTCGAGGAGTGCGTCGTGCAGCATCACGACCTCATGGCGCTGCACCCCAATTCCGTGAACACCTGCCGCGTCATCACCTTCACGCAGGGTAATGTCACCAATGTCGTGGCGGCGTATCTGCGCATCGGCAACGGCCGCTATGTCGATAATTTCAACAACGGCGGCATGGTCGTCCCCATCGAAGAAGACTGCGGCAAGATAATTTACCCCGCGCTGGACAAGAGCCACAATCTTTACGATGTGCACCCCCTCACCGGCGTTCCCATCAAGGGTTTTCAGGTGCCGCTGTGGGATGAGGTACTGGACATTGTCAAAAAGGCCGGTCAGGTCGTGCCGCAGGTGGGCATAGTCGGCTGGGATGTGTGCGTGACGGATAACGGCCCGCTGCTTATTGAGGGCAACGACTTTCCCGGGCACGATATCTATCAGCTCCCGCCCCACCGCACAAACGGCATCGGTGTCCTGCCGAAGTTCAAACGGGCGATGGGAATTGAATAGGAAATTATCTCCTTTTCTTTGTCTTGCCAAAAGAAAAGTTTTTTCAATAGCGAACGAACCCTTTAGCTGGTCGTAATTGCGGTAACCCGACCGTTAACTGCACCTTGGAGTTAACTGCGTCCATCAACCTATCTGCGCACTGCAAACTGTATGCACCGATATGGTCACCGCAGCTACTCAGAATGTCGGCAATTGTTCTGGACCTGGTTTCCAAAGGGCGGTTAAGCGCCTTTGGTCGCGTTTCTTTTGTAACTTTTCTTTGGCGAAACAAAGAAAAGTTAATATCTGTCAATACGTTCTTAAAAAAGCTGCCCATCAAACGATGGGCAGTTTTTTTCACACACTCGTGTAGAACAGGTGGGTCGCGAGCTGAACGAGGATGGAGACGAGGGATATCGACAGCCAGCAGCAAAAGCCTAAGAGGATGGGCTTGCCGCCGTTTTTCACGAGGCTCACAATGTTTGTGTTAAGGCCGATGGCCGCCATGGCCATGGCGATGAAGAACTTGGCAAGCCACTTCATTGCGGGCACAAACGAGCCGTTATAAAAGCCCACAAAGCCGCTTTCCGGCAGCAGTCCCACGCCGGTGGTGACGAGCGCCGCGACCACGAACCACAGGATGAAAAGCGGGAACGCTTTCTTGAACGAGAAGGCGTTTTCGGCGTTTCCGCCCGCCTTTTTCGCCTTCGCGGTGCGCCACAGTGCGATAACCAGCGTGATAGGGATGATAGCAAGCGTGCGGGTGAGCTTGACGGTGACCGCGGAGGACAAAATGCCGTCAACGCCGTAAATGCTCTCGGCAGTCGAGGCCGCCGCCGTGACAGATGAGGTGTCGTTGACCGCCGTTCCGGCAAACACCGCAAAGCCGCCGCTTCCGAAGCCGATGGCGTGGCCGATGTAGGGGAAAATGAGCGCGGCCAGCACATTGAACAGGAAAATGACCGATATCGACTGCGCCACCTGCTCGTCGGATGCGTCGATGACGGGTGCAGTCGCCGCAATGGCGCTGCCGCCGCAGATGGATGAGCCGACACCGATGAGGCACGCGACCTTGGAGTCGAGCTTGAGTGCCTTCATCATGAGGTAGGCCACGATCAGCGAGGTCGAGATGGTGCAGACGATGACGGGCAGACTCTTTGCGCCGACCTTGGCGATGGTGCTCATGTTCAGCGAAAAGCCGAGTATGATGACCGCCCACTGGAGAATTTTCTTCGATGTGAATTTAACACCGGTCGAAGCTTTGTCGCTTGAGGCAAGCTTCGGCACGCACAGGGTGATGATCATGCCGAGCAAGATCGAAAACACCGGTGCGCCGACTATCTCAAGCGAGAATGAGCCGAGCTTCACGCTGCAAAGCAATGTTGCCACGGCCGCGACTGCGGCGCACAGCGCAATGCCCGGCGCTTTTTTCTTTATCGATTGCATTTTAAACAGTCCTTTCTGTTCTGCTGAAAGGCAATATTATCAGATACCGTCGTAAAAAACAAGGCACCGTTTTATTGGTGCCTTGTTTCGTCACGAAAGAGAGAGAATCACTCGTAATAACTAAATCACTTAAGTTGGCGGGGGTGCTTCCGTCACTTTCAAGTTGGCGGTAGTTGGCGTCCGTCACTCTCAAGCCGGCAGTGGCAACCCCTCGTCACTCTCAGGTTGGCGGGAGTGTTGCTTCCGTCAACTAAAACAATTACTTAAGGAAGAACTGCTTGTCGTAGTTGCCCTGGATGCAGCGGACGACCTGAGACAGGACCTTGCAGACGGGGGTGTCGATGCCCAGCTCCTCGCCGTACTCGGCGATCTTGCCGTTGAGAACATCGATCTCGGTCTGGCGCTGGTGGAACAGCATATCCTGGCACATGGAGGGATAGTAGTCGCCGATGTTGGTGACGATATCCTGATGATCGTGTGCGATGAACTCGTCAGCGTCCATGGGGATGCCCTTTGCGGTAGCAACGGCACAGGTCTCACGGATGACGGAGTGGAACAGCCACTGGCCAAACGGGTCAGCCTCGACCTCGCCGACCTTCAGACGCAGAACTGCGCAGACGGTGTTGACGGTCGCATTGACGCAGACCTTCTTCCAGATGAACTTATAGATGTTGTTGTCGGTGCCGGGGTCGCCGTCGCGCCAGTAAGCGTCGCAGCCGCCGTCACGGTAGCACTTAAGAAGCTCAGCACATGCAGCGTTGGTGAGGTCGCTCTTGACAGCGCCGCCGAAGTTCATCTGAACGCCGCCGGCGGGGGTGGAAACGCAGGTGCCGGGCTCGGGCAGTGCGGTGCCGAGAACGCCGGAGCCGATGACGCAGCGCTCCTTGGGGAAGACCTTGAACAGATTGTCGTCGTTGCCGAGGCCGTTGATGAGGGAAACGGCGACGGTGGTGTCACCGACGACGGGCATGGAGTCCTGGATTGCCTGCTCGAGCTGGGTGGCCTTGGTCATGTAGATGATGATGTCGACCTTGCCCTCGGCAGCCTCTGCCTCGGCAGCGGTGGTGTAGGTGCGAAAGCCCGTGAGCTGCTTTACGATGTCATGATACTCGCCGTTTTCTTCCTGGTGGATGACAAAGTGCATGCCTTCCTCGGCAACCTTCTTCATGTGAGCCTCATAGCGGTCGATGAGGATGATATCTGCTCCGCCATTGCGGAGGTAGGAGGCAAAAACACTGCCTGCTGCACCGGAACCGTACATTGCAATTTTCATTGTTAATTACTCCTTTACTTGTATTGATTTTCGTAGTTTTTTTGTATGCAGCTTATAAGCTGCGTAAACGCCGTGTTGACCGGCGTTGCTACGCCGTACTGTGCGCCGTAACGCGCGATAGCGCCGTTTAAAAGGGCTATCTCGGTCTGGCGCTTGTTGATGAGCACATCCTGTGCCATGGAGGGATAATAGGTGGCAAAGCCGGTCTTGAGCCTCGGAAGCTCCTCAAGCATGTCCTGCCAAAGGTCAACACCCGTGACCGCCCGGCAAACCGCGCAGCCCTCTGCCCAAACGGTTTTTATGAGCTCGACGCCTTCCTCGGTGTCGAGAAACTCGCCGACCTTGAGCCGGAGAAGCGACGACAGGGTGTTATAGCCGCTGTTGGATATCGCCTTTTTCCATACGAAGGGGCGGATATCCGCCTCGAAGCTGGTCAGGCAGCCGCCCTTGCAGAAGCACTCCTCAAGCGCCTTGCCGACCTTATCGGTGAGCGGCGATTTTTCGGCCGCGCCGAAGCGCATGATGACGCCGCTTTCGGGCTTGGAGACGCATTTACCCGGCTCGGGAAGCTCGGTGCCTATGGTGCCGAAGCCGTAGAGTATACGATCCTTGCCGACATATTTTGCGAGCACATCGTCGTTGCCGAGACCGTTTTGCAGCGAGACGACAACGGTGTCCTCCCCGATGCAGTTTGTGAGCGACGGCATGATGCTGTCGGTCTGGGTCGCCTTTACCATGAGGATGACGACATCCTGCACGCCGATGTTCTCGGCGGTGGCGGCGGTCTTGAAGCCGCAAAGCAGCTCCTCGCCCTCGGGTGTGACGAAGGTCATACCGACTGACGCGCACTTATCCATGTGCGCCTTGTAGCGGTCAACGAGCGTGAGCTCGGCGCCGCCCTTCTTGAGGTAGCAGGCAAAAACGCTGCCGGCTGCCCCGGAACCGATCATTGCAATTTTCATATCGTTTCCTCGTTAAAACACCGCCCGAAGGCGGTGTTCTTTATTGTATGATTACTCTGCCTTTTTTGCGGCCTCGAGCTTTTTGATCTTGGGGATGCCCCAAACAAATGCCGGGATGACGATGACTACGAGTGCATAGTAGCCGTCATAGCCGTATGCGTACTTGACGATATCGCTGAGGCCGAGCAGGGAGATCGCGAAGCAGATCGCGATGAGAATGGCTGCAACGAATACGCCGCGAACCTTCTCGTTTTTGATGGAGTTGGGGAAGAACTTGCCCTCGAAGCGCTGTACCATGGTGTAAACGAGGGTGACGCAGGTGGACATGAATGCGCAGAACAGCAGGACGCTGAATGCGACGAGCAGCCACTTAACGCCCATGAGGTTAAGCACGGTCTGGTTGGGGATGCCGAGTGCGGTTGCGTATGCGACGATGGGGTCGGTTGCTGCGGTTGCGCCGGGATTGGCTGCGAGGAGCTCCTTGCCTGCGGTCTGCAGAGAGGAGAGCAGGGGGTACCACTTGCTGAGCATCCAGCCGGAAGCGGCAAGTGCAAGGCCGTTCATGAGCCAGCCGAGGATGTTTGCTCTCTTGACGCCCTTGAGGGACATGTCGTGAGCTGCTGCGATCATCGGGGGGATGGATACGCACTGGAAGCCGGCGTAAACGAGGATGCCCTTCCAGATTGCGTTGCCGATATCATCGGTGTAGCTTGCAAGCTCAACATTGTACTGAGCGGTAAGCTGAGCAGCGATGGAGTCGTAATCTGCGGTCAGGCCGAAGATTACGAGGAGTATGGTGATGACTATGATAGCCACGGACAGAACGGTGGAAGCCGCGCGAACGAGCTTAACGCCGAAGATGGTCAGGAAAATAAGGATTGCGACGATGACGAGGTTCATGATGACCTTGCCGGAACCGACATAGCTTACGCCGATGAAGTTTGCGAGAACTTCGCCTGCGCCTGCAACGGCGGATGCGATAGCCGCAAGGACGATAACGATGTAGAAGACCTCAAAGAAGATCTCCATCCAGGGCTTGGGGTAAAGGGCACAGTAAGTATCTTTGTAGTTATCAAAGCCGTTGAGCTTTGCAAACTTCATCATTATATACATTACTATGGCCAGAAGACCCATTGCGATAATGGGGAAGATAGCCGAGGTCATACCGTAGTTTGAGTAATACTGGATCACTTGGTTGCCGGAAGCGAAGCCGCCGCCGACGTGGGTGCCGAACCAGACGGAAGCAACGGTAAATGCTGCCGCCCAGCTGCTTTTCAGCACGCTTTTGTCGTTCATTTTTCTTTCCTCCTGTGGAATATTCTTTCTCTGTCTTGCTTTGCGCCGGCAGGCGACAAATTCCCGCCGACTATATAAATTATATCCGCATCACCGGATGTAATTTCTGTTTCGTGCGCTGTCAAAAAATAAACAAGCGACCCTGCGCACAAAAGGGATGTTATAAAACAATCCCATCGCGCAGGGTCACATGGTTAGGAGAGAAATGTTGCGCCGCGTTTGGCGGACACATCATGATTATTCATTTTGTAGCAGGTCGCCTTTGCCCGACCCGCGCCGAAATTGCCTTATAACCTTAAGCGTGCATAGTTTAAAGCACGCCCCGCAATTGCGTCAACTAAAATGCAATTACCCGCAAATTCGTCCGAAAATCTGCCAAAATCAGCGCCCAATTGCGTCGCTTTATGTGCAAAAGACGCATATATTAACTTTTCTTTGTTTCGCCGAAAGAAAAGTTTTTTCAATAGCGAACGAACGCTTTCGCTATTCGATATTGCGTCAGCCAGACCAGTTAGCGCTTGCTAGAGTTTAGTCCGTCCATCAACCTGTCAGTGCGTTGCTATTTTTTCGCACCAATCTAAACTCTTGCACCCTTAAGCAGCTTGCACCGATATGGTCACCGC
>CAVGBM010000105.1:0-7600 GCA_963627445.1 Oscillospiraceae bacterium
AGTCCGTCAAATTCCTGCCACGCCGCCGTGTCGGAAAGCTCCCGTATGCTCTCGGCGATGCTGCGGTAATACCATGCCTGCTGTGCCGGGTCTTTTTGATTAAAGGCCTGCCACACCTCCTGTCCCCGCTCTCTCCACACAAGGTAGACAGCGCGCAGGTTTGCAAGCTTATCGCCGAGATAGAGTATTTTTATATCCCTGTCGTTCGTTTCGCTCAAAAGCCGGATGGCCTCCGCTTTGCGCTTTTTCCATGTGCTTTCGGCGGGCAGCGGCTTCATCTTATCCTCGGTTTCCGACGCGACGAGTTCCGCGACCCGTTTGCCGAAGCACTCCTCGATCCGGCTCATCGTTATATCGGTATCCTCCACGACATCATGCAGCGCCGCCGCGGCAATGACATTCTGGTCGCCCGTTATCGTGCCGACAATCGCAGCAGCCTCCATGGGATGCAGGATATACGGGATATCGGCCTGCTTGCGGTGCATTCCGTCATGTGCTTCAGCCGCAAAAATAATCGCTCTGTTTGCAAGCTCCATCATTCGATCACCATAAAGTCGGTAAAGCCCGTCATTTCCAGCACGCCGAGCACGGTCTCGCATACGCCGCGAAGCTTCATCGAGGCTATCTTATTCATCCTCTTATATGCGCCGAGCAGCACCCGAAGTCCCGCCGAGGAGATATATGACAGTCCTGTCATGTCCAAAGTCAGAGAGGTGACTTCAGAGGAAAGCGCGGCGATCGTCTTTTCAAGCTCCGGTGCGGTAACGGTGTCAAGTCTCCCCGAAATATGTATAGTCACGGCCTCGTTTTTTTGTTCGGAGTCAATCGTCATTTGTCTGTTCTCCTTTCCAGTCGCTTCGTCATTTTAAGCCTGTTCTCGCCGTTTTCACGGGAATATGTAAGCGTATCCATCGTCTTTTTTACGATAAGAATGCCGAGGCCTCCGACCTCGCGCTCCTCGGCGGGAAGCGTGATATCCGGCTCTGCCTTCGCCAGCGGGTCAAAGGCGATGCCCGTATCCGATACGGTGAAGGTAGCGGTATCCGTATCGTCATCTATCCCGACGCAGATCGTTGCGCTCCCACTGCTGTCCGGATAGGCGTAGCTGGCGATATTTGCAAACAATTCCTCTATCGCCACGCAAAGCGGCGTTTGCAGCTTCGGCGAGCAGCCCGCGCGCTCAAGCTCGCCTCCGACAAAGTCGAGCACCTGTTCAATGTTCTCGACCTTTGCCTCAAAGCTGCGCTTTGCCTCAGCCCGTGTGCCTTTAAAATCCATGAGCAGCATGGTTATATCGTCAAACTGAGGCTCGCCGCCGGCATAGAGCTGAAGCTCGCCGAGGACCTCGTTGAGAAGCATCTCCGTTTCGTCCGATGAATGGGCGTTCAGGAAATCTTTAAGCCGCTCCTCGCCGTAGAGCCGGTGTTGGGCATCGGCCGTCTCGGTAACGCCGTCGGTGTAAAGAAACAGCCTGTCGCCGGATTTGACGGTCAGGGTCTCCTGGCGGTATTTTGTATCATCCATACCTGCCAAAACGAGACCGCCTTTTTTACGCAGATACTCAAACCGGCCGTCCGCTCTTTTTATAAGCGGCGGATTGTGCCCTGCGTTGACATATGTCAGTTCTCCGCTGTTTATATCGAGAATGCCCATCCACGCCGTTACAAAAAGTCCCGCGTCGTTGCCGTCGCACAAAAGTCTGTTAACGGTCGTAAATACCTCGGCGGGCGTCATTCCCGTTTGGGTATGATTTTTGATGAGGGTCTTTGCGATGACCATGAATAACGCGGCGGGAACCCCCTTGCCGGATACATCTGCGATGACGAGTGCGAGCTTGTCCTCTCCTATCATGAAAAAGTCGTAGAAATCGCCGCCGACCTCCTTGGCGGGATGCATGACTGCGTAAAGCTCAAACTCGCAGTGCTCGGGAAAGGGCGGGAAGATACACGGCAGCATGTGCGCCTGAATGTCCGACGCGAGTCTGAGCTCGGCATTTATCCGTTCCTTCTCCGCCATAGCGCTCCGGAGATTGTCGACATAGCTCCCGAGATCGCGGATCATGGACATGTATGAACGCGCCAGCTCGCCGACCTCGGTCGAATCCTCCGCATATGCCTCGCAGTCGCTGAGCATCTTGCTTCGCTGCATGTCCGTCGACTGTCCGGAGTAATAGCTTCCGGCGATCTTTGCAAGCTCTTCGATCGGGCGTGAGATTCGTCTTTCCGTGAAGTGCATAAAGCCGACGGAAAGCGCAAAATAGATGTTCATCGCGAGCGTTTCAAAAATATATATCTTGCCCAGAACACTGATATTGCCCGACCCGTATTTGTCGGACAGATAGACGATCGTGCCCACCAGCAAGCAGATGCAGATGCCGGTAACGAGCGTATTGAGTATCATCCGCTCGTTCATCGAAAAGTTCACGGTCTTTGTTTCCCCGCCGTTGCGCAGGTTATCCAACCGCATTTGGAGAAAGCTCCCCAATATCAGGAGCGGAGTTCCGAAGAGAAGTCCCGCGTCAAAGCTGTTTATGAAAAGATAAAGGTTATCGAGCGAAACAATGTCCGTGACATTGTAGGCATGGTTAAGAACGCTCGTAAAAAGCACTGTCAAAATTGCGTTCAGCCCCAGCAGCAGGCAGAATTTCAGTATCCTTGACACGCTGTTGAGCCGAAACTCCCTGCCGCCGCGCTCCCGATTGATTTTTTTCCAGAAGAAATACGCGCACATGGCGTAAAGTATCTGAAAAAGGCTGTTGAGCGCCGCATACAACACCTCATAGCCCGCGCTGAGGTCGCAAATAAAATTGCCCGCCGCGCAGCCGAGTGCCGCCGGCCAGCCGAAGATCATGCCGAGCACCGGAGTAAGCGCCGCCGTGGGGCGCATTTGCGTGATCTCGGACGCTGCCGCCCAGAGCTTAAAAGGTGCCGTAAGCAATATAAACAGCAGCATGTTCACGACAAACACGAACAGTGCCGACCGTTTTTTCGTCATTTTTATTTTCATTGAGATCATGTCTCCTTTGGCCGCCGGTCCGGCATATACAGGGCTTGCCCCCGAACGGTGCCGAAGATGATATGTATTGCATGTAAGTATATCAGCAAAACCCGAGATGTGCAATGCTTTATGCTTTTTTGATACGGCCTGCATTTTTCGATCAGCTCAGACGAAACGCCATACGCGGAGCAAAAAAAGCACCTGCCCTCCGCGCTTGAGCGAGGTGCAGATGCCTGTTTTTATGTATTAAAGCCGGTCTCCCGCCGAGCTTATCGCATTGAGGATGGCCTTTTCCATTACCTCGGCCGCAAGCGTTCCGGCGACATTTATATCGGCAATGACATTTCCCACCGTCGCCGCATAGATAGTATCCCCATCGGCCATGGTGCCTACGGGGTTGATGCACCGTGCATAAGCGTTGCGGGTCATGGACGCGATCTTGCTCATCTCCGCCTTGGTAAAGGCTCCGTTTGTTATGACCGCTCCTATGGTCGTGTTGCCTGTAAACATATCGGTCTTTTTGCATATCTTATAAAGCTCGGTGCGTGAGTCGACAAGCTCGCTCCCTTCGAGGCTTCTGAGTCCGGCAAGCTCATTTCCGGTTGCGGGGTCGTAGACGTCGCCGAGAGCATTCACGGCAACGACCGCGGCCATTTCAAGCTCGCCGAGTCTTGCCGCATACATGCCCAAGCCGGAATTTGACGCACGCTCCATGCCGCATATCTTTCCGACACTCGCGCCGCAGCCGGCTCCGTAATTGCCGCTTTTGGGGTCGTTTTTCTCGGCATCAAGGCACGCCGCATAACCCATTGCAGCGTCGGGTCTGACAGACGCCGAGCCGTTGCACAGGTCGTATATGCATGAGCCGCACACGAGCGGGACGAGGGCAAATCGCGTATCGTAACCGATGCCGTGCTCTTCAAAGTAACGCATGATGCCGCTTGCCGCCGCAAGTCCGTAGGCCGAGCCGCCGGCAAGCATAATGGCGTTGACCGGAGTGTCCGCCGTTGTGGGGTCGGCAAGGTGCGTTTCGATCGCGGCGGGACCGCCGCCGCTGACATCTATGCCGACTCTTGCTTTTTTATCAAAAACGATGACCGTAACGCCGGTTTTTGCCTCGGTGTTTTGGGCGTTTCCAATCCGGAATCCATCCATGCTGCGGATATCTATCTCGTCTGCCAAAATCAATGAATTCATATAAATTATCTCTCTTTCACACCCGGCGTTTTTGCCGGGCTTGATTTTGCGGTAAAGCCGTCGGGACGGGGCTCACGCCGCCGTAAGGAAGTTGAGGCAGCGCTGCCTATAGTCGGCAGCCTCGTCGTACACTGCGTGGCCGTAGCTGTCATCATAAAGATAAATACCGCATCCGAGTACCTCAGCAATCTGCTCTGACGCTTCTGCCGTTACGACCTTGTCGCCCTCCGAGCCAAGCACAAGCACAGAACATTTTATATCCGCCAGCTCGCTGTAGCAGTCAAAGCTTTCGCAGGCCTTTGCCTGGATGATAAATCTTTCGTACTCCTCCTCGGTGATCCCGGAATTTGACGAGATTATGCTGTCGCGGTAAGCTTCCAATGTAGCGGCCGAATAGACCTTGTCGGCAAAGCTTTCAAGAAGTGCCGTCTCATTCCGGCTTTCGGCAAGCTCTATCCATTCATCGGCGACCTTCTTAAAGGTGTCGTTAGTTTTGGCAAGAGTGGAGCCGAGTATCATTTTATGGACAAGCTCGGGATGGTCGATCGCAAGACAAAGAGCGAGCATACCGCCCTGCGACGCACCGAATATGTCGGCATTTTCAATTCCTAACGCAGACATCGCCGCCGCAGTGTCGTCCGCAATATTGCGTATCGTGCAGCCGTCTTTAAGTGTCTTGGCTCTGTCGAAAACATACACGGTGTAATCGTCCGTATAATCCGCATAGGCTGTTGCTATCGCCTCTGCTGAGCCCATCACACTGTGCACTGACAGCCCCGGCAGGATAACAAACGCCTTTTCTCCGCTGCCGAACACGGCATAATCCATTTCCATGCCGTCAACCGAAACCGTTTTTACACTTGCCGCAGTTGAAGCGGCAGTCGGCGCAACAGTCGGTTCCGACTGCCGATTGTCGCTTTGACAGGCCGTCATGCCAAGCAGAAGCATGCATATGCTAAGTATCGAGATAAGTTTTTTCATTATTTCTTCTCCTTCATTTTCGGATGTCAGACCCGCATCACCCGAAGCTCATTCCGTTTATCACCATGTATACAGAGACTACGCCCGCCAGCACCAGCGCGAGCAGGATGGACACAAGGCGGTATTTATTTTTCTTTTGGATATAAAAGCTCATGATAAATATCGACGCAAAACAGACGATGGCGCTCAGAATATGGTTCGGAAAGCTATTGAACGCCCTGTAGAAGTAAGACACGCCCATGAGCGCCTGTATGGTGTTGCCGAGGCCGAGGATCACAGCGCCGAGCATGTTCTGTTTTTTGCAGTAATATGCTATAAATCCGCCGGGCAGGGTGAGGAAGGTCGCCGGAAGCCATGTTGTTTTGTAGTAGATCCATGCCAAATCCGATGCAAGATGTCCGAACAGTATCTGAACAGCGTATATGATTGGCTGGCTTATCAGGAAGAACACAAAGCACTTGAGCGCGGCCTCCCAGCCTTTATTGCAGTTGACAACGACTATAACGGCAAAAATGACCCACCATTCAAAGGCTATGCCGATATCCTGAAACGAGGTTTCGTTCAGAGCGTCTATCATCATGACAAGGCCGGTATAAACGCCCACCGCGACGGCGAAGAGTATAACGGTCAGCCAGCTCATTTTCAAATTTCCGTATATTTTCTTCATGCAGGACCTCCTCGTGCAGTGCCGACAGCTCATGATGCGGCGTGCAACCCTGTATCTTGAATTTGCAGTTAATCAGTATATCAAAGAAACTGCGAAATCGCAACATTTTGCGTTAAATAAAAATCAAAAAGCTGTAGCGTTACAATAGATGTGAGACCGAAGGTATGGAAAAAGGCGATTGAGTTCGTTATAATCAAGTTACCACACAATCCATAACGAAAGGACTCAACCGCCATGGATAGTATAGCACAAACAAAGCGTTATTTGCCACATGAAATTACAACAAAAATAGGTTCTGTGAAATTGTACAGAGAAACGAAGGACATTAGCTTTGTTTGTCGCCGGTATCACATCTCCAAAGCTTCTCTGATGAGGTGGAATAAACGATATGACGGGACGAAGGCATCCTTGATGTGTAAGTCGCATCGGCCGCACACTCCTCATCCCAACGCCCACACAGAGGAAGAATTGAAATGGATCCGGGACTACCGACACCGAGCATCAGTGTGTGCGAGATGTACGGTAAGCTCAAGCAGGAGAAAGCCTACACCTGCCATCCGGGCTCGTTATACCGCATCTTTGTGAAGTTGGGATACCGCAAGGAAGCACCATCAACCAAGGAAAAATCAAAACACCTTGGCAAATACGACACTCCCACGGAATTGGGCATGAAGTGGCAGACGGATGTGAAATATGTCCCGAAAGTCTGCTATGTCGGCACAGACGGGGGGGATTCTACCAATATACTATGATCGAGGAAGCAAGTCGCAAACGCTTTATATACGCCTACAAGGAACACAGCAGCTATTCTACAGTGGATTCTTTCAAAAGAGCTATCGTTTTCTTCGGGTATGCACCCGAAACAGTCCAGACCGATAATGCTATTGTTTTTTTCCGAACGGTGCGTTAGAATGATGGCACAATGCTGACCGTAAATATTGACACACGAATATTACAAACATTTCAGCAAGACCCTTTGAAAGGCAAGAAATATGATAACAGAAAAAACAAAACTTTGTGACTTGGAGCTTGGCGGTGTGACCGCGGGCTTCGAGCTTGAAAAAAAGCAGTATGTCGAGGCGAAAAAGGCCATGCTCTACACCCTGCGGCACAAAAAGTGCGGCGCTCGGCTTTTGTATTTTGACAGAGCCGACCTCAACAAGACCTTTGCGGTCTCCTTTAAGACCCTTCCCGAAAACGACACCGGCGTTTTCCACATTCTTGAGCACAGCGTGTTAAACGGCTCGGACAAATTCTCCGTAAAGGAGCCGTTTGTCTCGCTGCTGCAAAGCTCCATGCAGACATTTTTAAACGCCTACACCTTCGGCGACAAGACCATGTACCCGGTCTCGAGCCGCAATGAGCAGGATCTTTTTAACCTCATGAGCGTGTACCTCGACGCGGTGTTTCACCCGAGCATCTACTCCATGCCCGAGATATTCATGCAGGAGGGCTGGCACTACGAGTTTGACGAAAATGGCTCGGTCAGCTACAACGGCGTCGTGTTCAGCGAGATGAAGGGCGTGTACGCCGATGTTGAGCGCATTATGGGCAGCGCCTTTGACAGACTCGTGTATTCCGACACCTGCTACGGCTTTGATTCGGGCGGCAGACCCGAGAGTATAACAGACCTCAGCTACGAGCAGTTTATCGAAACCCACAAGCGCTTTTATCACCCAACGAATGCCCGCTTCTTCCTTGACGGACACATGGATGTTGACAGCGTTTTGGAGTACATAGACTCCGAGTACCTCTCCC
>CAVGBM010000106.1:0-48336 GCA_963627445.1 Oscillospiraceae bacterium
GTATCTCGTAGTCGGCAGGGATGTTTGGGTCTGCGGGCAGAGCCTTGGGGTTAAACCAGCAGGTTTTGATGCCGGCGTTTATGCCGCCGAGGATGTCCGAGCTCAGAGTGTCGCCGACAATTATGGTGCTATCCTTGTCAAAGCCGTCAATTTCGGCAAAGCATGCATCGAAAAACGCCTTGCTCGGCTTATTATACCCCACCCGCTCGGAGATGAACACTTTTTCAAAATAGCGCTCCATATCCGCACTGCGCAGCCGTCTGTCCTGCACATCCGCCGTGCCGTTTGACACGAGGTACAGGCTGTATTTGCCGTGCAGCGCATCCAAAACCTCGGGTGCGCCGTCGATGAAATAGTGCCCCACGCCGAGGAGGTACTCATAGGTTTTCTGCGCCATTTCGCTGGGTATCTTCACGCCGAGCTCGTCAAAGAGAATGTCGAAGCGCTCAACGAGCACCTGTTCACGGCTTATCTCACCTTTTTCGAGCCGCCGCCACTGTGCAGCGTTTATCTCGCTGTAATGGGCGACTATCCCGTCATCCGTGGGCAGACCGATGTGGGAAAAAGTCTTTTTTATCGCCGCTGCCTCGGCTCTATGGAAGTCGAGCAGCGTGTCGTCTAAGTCAAACAGAACAAATTTTATCATTTCAATGCACCGCATAGAAGCTCCACCTGTCCCGAAGCGACTTCGGGGCAAGCTCAATGAGCTTTTCAAGCCAAATTTCGTATGTAAGATTGTAGTTATCAAAAAAGCTGATGCAGGTTTTGCTGCCGTCACGGCTCAGGGCAAAGCGCACGGTCTCGCCGTTGTGATAAAATATCTCGCGCAGCTTATCCTCGAGTGCGCCGAAGCCGGGCAGTCCCACGCCTGATTTGAACGCATCCAAAAACCTCTCCTGCTCGCCGGAAAACCAGTCCCAGAACTCGCCGAAAACGCCCAGCTGCGGCTTTTGCAGGGCAAAGCGCGGATTTTTCCTTGCAAGTATCTCCTCGACCGTCAGCGCATATCTCGCCTCGACCTCGGGCATCGCCTTGCGCAGGGCGGCCATCTTCTGCCGGGCGAGCAGCTTACGGTCGGTCGCTGCGTACAGCATCGCCCACGAAAGGTCGAGCATCGGCGGCGAGTAGTTAAAGCTTTCCGCCTCATACAGCTCGTACTCGGCCTCGTCGTAGTGGCGCATCATGATAAGGCAAGCGGCCATGTTGCCGTGGATAGAGCCCACGAGCGGCTCGTGCCTGACGGCGGGCACCTCGTCGCGCTGCGGTGCGTTCAGCACCCGGTCAAGCGCTTGGATATAGCTTGAAAGCGCCGCCTCATAGTGTTTTTCCTCGTGCAGGCACTTGGCGAGCATGAGGTAGACCATGTAAAACTCCGGCTCACGCTGCGCTGACTCCGTGAGCAGCACGGCAGCACGGTCGCGAAAGCCCATTTTCTCAAAGCACAGCCCCATGAAAAAGCCCCACGCCGCATGATCGTCATCCGTGCGGCAGCATTCATAAAGCCTATCGAGCCGCTTCATGCCCGTGAACACCTCGCCGCGGCTTATGAGGTTCAGCGCCGAGACGAGCTGGAACCGTGCGGCGGTCTCCCCCACGAACGCAGGCTCCATGATATCGCCAAACATGCGCGCGTGCAGATACCACGCATCCTCAAACGCAGCCTTCATGCGCGGCAACTTGAGCAGTCCGTTTGCAAACCTATTGCGTTTTTCCCTGAACTTATCCGGCATGGCCTCTCCTGTCAAAGCTATTTGCCTATATAATAACCAAAAAGAAAAGAGCCGTCAATACAACGACTCTTAGATTGCAAATTTTACTTTTCAGCATTATCGGTCGGCTGGGTCTGGCCGCCCTGCTGCTTCTGCTTGTTCTTTTTGCTCATTGCAGTTTCCTCCAATTCAAAGGTATGGAGGTATTATTCCGCAATGAGGCAAATTTTATACATCATTCCTGCTTGAGCTCTTTAATGGCGTATTTCATAAAGCGCTTTACAGCCGGTGAGGCGTGCTTGACAGACGGCAGGATCATGCCAAGCGTTATCTTCTCCGGCGGCGAAACAGGCACCATTGCGACATCGCATGTCCAGCCGTGGACGATGAGCTCATTCGTAAGACTTATACCGAGGCCGTTTTCAACAAGCCCCCACGCAGAGAAGCTCTCGTTGGTCGAGTAGACGATGTTCGGCACGATGCCGTACTTTTTAAGCATCGTCATGACATCCTCGTCCTTGCCCATTGCAGGCATGATAAGATCCTCGTGTCTGCACCTTTCAAGCGGGAAGCTCTCGGCATTTGCAAGCGGGTGATCCATCGGCAGTATTGCGATCATTCGGTCATCGGCAAGCGGCACCCAGTCGCCGTCTATATCGTCGCCGCCGCTTGTAAAGCCGATATCGGCTCTGCCCTCGGCCATCCAGTGCAGCACCTCCTGCCGCACGCCCTCCATGAGGTTTATGGTTATCTTCGGGTACTTTTTCTTAAACGCCGCCACGACCTTCGGCAGCCAGTGCGTAGCTATCGAGGAGTAGGCCGCGATGTTTATAGTGCCGATATCCAGCCCGTTTATATTCGCTGCAAGCTCGTGCATGCGATTCTCCTGCGACAGGAACGTGCGCACAGCCGGAAGCATCTTCTCGCCCTCGGCAGTGAGCACAACGCCCCTGGTCGTGCGCTTTAAAAGCAGAAAGCCGAAGTCGCTCTCCATGGCGGAAATGAGCTGGCTCACGCCGGAGGCCGTGTAGTTTAACCTGTCTGCCGCCTTTGTCAGGCTGCCGCACTCGGCGGCGGCTAAAAATGCTCTGCATCTTGAACTTTCCACATCTGTCACCTCTTAAGTTTTACTTAAGTTAGCCTCTATTACTTGTAACTTTGCTTTATGATACCACGCCTGTATAATTCAATCAAGATGAAAAAACAAAATCTTAAAACTTTTTCAGGAGGTATTGATATGAAAGCATTGTCCGCAAAAACATTGGTCGTTCTCGCACTCGTGAGCCTCGTTCTGACCGTTTTGTTCACATATCTTTGGGCAACGCTTACCGGCACCGTTTCGACGGTCTCGTCCATCTTCGTGTTCTTCACCGCCGCCATTTTCGTGCTGTGCGTGAACACGGTCGATAAAAACTGATACTTCTCCCTCTCTCAACATATTTCCCAATCCCATGCAGACAGCCTGCGGTTTTCCGCAGGCTGTTTGTGTTTGTATATAAGCATTGAAAATTGCAAAAATAAATATGTTGTGTAGGGCTTGACATATACCCCTTAGGGGTATATAATCTCGCTCAGAAAATACCCCCGGGAGGTATAAAGATGGAATGTCAGGAAAAACAGTGCTGCTGCTCCAAGACCAAGATGCGCTCCGAACAGGAGGTAAAGCTGCTCATGAACCGGCTGAACCGCATCGAGGGTCAGGTCAGAGGCATAAAAAAGATGGTGGAAAACAGCGCCTACTGCCCCGATATCCTGCTTCAGGTGTCGGCGATAACCGCTGCGCTCAATGCCTTTAATCGGGAGCTTTTGTCAACACATATACGCACCTGCGTTGCCGAGGGAGTGAAAAACGGCGACGACGGTAAGATCGACGAGCTTGTCGATACTCTCCAGAGGTTACTCAAATGAAACAATTTATCGTTACGGGAATGACCTGCGCCGCATGTCAGGCGAGGGTCGAAAAGGCGGTGTCGAAGGTGCCGGGGGTCGAGACCTGCTCGGTGAGCCTTCTGACAAACAGCATGGGCGTTGAGGGCTCGGCGTCGGATAATGATATCATCCGCGCCGTCACGGACGCAGGCTACGGAGTGGCAGTCAAGGGTGCGGCTCAGGCGGCAAAGCCGGATGAGGACGCTTTAGCTGACCACGACACGCCGGTACTAAAACGCAGGCTGTTTACAAGCCTCGGCTTTCTTCTTGTGCTCATGTATTTTTCCATGGGTGCGCACATGTGGGGCTGGCCTGTGCCGGCCTGGCTGGAGGGCAACCATGTCGCGATGGGGCTTATCCAGCTGCTGCTGACGATCATTATTATGATCATCAACAAAAAGTTCTTCGTCTCCGGTTTTAAGAGCGTCATGCACGGTGCGCCGAATATGGACACGCTCGTGGCGCTGGGCGCTTCCGCCTCGTTTTTGTGGAGCGTTTATGCGCTTTTCATGATGACCGATGCGCAGGTACACGGCGGCTCGGAGGCGGCCATGGCGTGGATGAACGAGTTCTACTTCGAGTCCGCGGCAATGATACTCGTCCTCATCACCGTCGGCAAAATGCTCGAAGCGCACAGCAAGGGCAAGACCACCGATGCGCTCAAGTCGCTCATGCGTCTTGCGCCGAAAACGGCAAATGTGGTGCGTGACGGAGTTGAGGCCACTGTCCTGGTTGAGGAGGTCAAGCTCGGTGACATTTTCGTTGTTCGCCCGGGCGAGAGCATCCCTGTTGACGGCGTGGTATTAGAGGGCGACACCGCGGTGAACGAATCTGCGCTTACAGGTGAGAGCATCCCCGTCGACAAGGCGGTCGGCGACACGGTGTCCGCTGCGACGATAAACACCTCAGGCTTTATCCGCTGCGAGGCAACGCATGTCGGCGAGGACACGACCCTTTCGAAGATAATCAAGATGGTGAGCGACGCTGCCGCAACAAAAGCGCCCATTGCAAAGCTCGCCGACAAGGTGTCCGGCGTTTTCGTGCCCACGGTCGTGAGCATCGCCGTTGTGACGCTTATAGTCTGGCTTCTCATCGGCAAGCCCTTTGACTTTGCGCTGGCAAGGGCGATATCCGTCCTCGTCATCAGCTGCCCGTGCGCGCTCGGTCTTGCAACGCCGGTCGCCATCATGGTCGGCAACGGCGTTGGCGCAAAGCACGGCGTTTTGTTCAAGACCGCGGTCTCGCTCGAGGAAGCGGGCAAGGTGAAGATAGTTGCACTGGACAAGACCGGCACCATCACCAAGGGCGAGCCGGAGGTCACGGGGCTGTACCCCGCAGACGGCGTGACGGAGGCAGAGCTTCTCGCCGCTGCATACGCGCTTGAGGCAAAGAGCGAGCACCCGCTTTCCCGCGCAGTCGTAGCCGAGGCTGAAAAGCGTGAGCTTGCCGCCGATGAGGTCACGGACTTCAAGGCGCTGCCCGGCAACGGCCTCAGCGCCACGCGAAACGGCAAGGTATTGCTCGGCGGCTCGATGAAATATATAGCCGGTCAGGTGAGCCCCGACAGGGCGGTGCTCGATAGCGCCGAAGCGCTCGCCGACAAGGGCAGCACTCCCCTGCTGTTTGCCGAAAACGGCAAGCTTTTGGGCATAATCGCCGTGGCAGATACCGTCAAGCCCGAGAGCGCAGACGCTGTCCGCGAGCTTAAGAACATGGGTGTTGAGGTCGTCATGCTCACGGGCGATAACCTGCGCACAGCGACGGCAGTCGGCAATGCCGCCGGTATAGACAACGTCGTTGCGGGCGTTCTGCCCGACGGCAAGGAGGCCGTTGTCTCCAGGCTCAAGACGCTCGGCAAGGTCGCCATGGTCGGCGACGGCATCAACGACGCTCCGGCGCTCACCAGTGCCGATATCGGCGTTGCCATCGGCGCAGGCACGGATGTTGCCATCGACGCTGCGGATGTTGTGCTTATGAACAGCAAGCTCAGCGATGTTCCGGCACAGATCCGCCTTTCCCGCGCAACGCTCACGAATATCCGCGAGAACCTGTTTTGGGCGTTTATCTACAACATCATCGGCATACCGCTTGCCGCAGGCTGCTTCATAAGCCTGCTCGGCTGGCAGCTCAACCCCGTGTATGGCGCTGCGGCGATGAGCCTTTCAAGCTTCTGCGTTGTGACAAACGCACTCAGGCTCAACTTGTTTGACATGTACTCGACCAAGCGCGACAGACACAGCAAAAACGCCGTTTCCGGCGAGGCGCTGAGCGCACTTATAAACGATATCAATTCAATGCAGGAGGAAAAAGCAATGACAAAGACAGTTAAGATCGAAGGCATGATGTGCACGCACTGCGAGGCTCATGTGAAGAAGGCACTTGAGGCTCTGGGCGGCGTTACCGGCGCAGAGGTCAGCCACGAGAAGGGCACGGCGATAGTCAGCATGACCGAGAGCGTCGACAACGCAGCTATCACCGCAGCCGTCACCGACACAGGCTACACCGTCCTCGGCATCGAGTAACGGGCGCAGAAAAACAGGTAGGTTTCGTTTTGAAACCTACCTGTTTTTTATTTCATATTGAGTTTGCAGTGCCCAGGAAGCGATAGAACATCGCCGCTATCTCGGCGCGGGACGCACCGCTCGTGGGCTCGAGCGTCGCCTCGTCGGTGCCTATGATGATCCCACCTGCGACCGCCCACTTCATTGCGTCAAGATATTGCTCGTCTATATCGTCGACATCCTTAAATTTCGTCAGATCCGCCTTAGCGGCACTGCTGCCGGAGAACTTGTACAGAAGATACGCAAACTCCTGCCTTGTGACGATGTCGTCGGGTCTGAAGAAACCGTAATCGTCGTCAAGATTTATGCCGCTGTAGTGCATCCACACCGCAGCATCCCTATAGTAGTCGTCGGAAACATCGGTATACGGGTTCTGCTTGCCGGAAACTGACGGTGCGTCGGCAAGGCGGTAGAGCACAGTCGCCACCATCGCCCTCGTCATGGGCTCGTCCGGCTCAAAGGTCGTCGTGCTCGTTCCGATGAGCAGTCTGCTGTCGATGCAGTAGTCGATCTCATAATGCGCCCAGTGCGTTTCGCCGACATCGCAATAATCAAGCGAGGGGCAGTTTTCAAAGCGGTTGCAGCCCTTGACATAAACGCCCGTCACCGTCACGTCCTTTGACGGCATCGTAAAGTAAAAGCCCTTTGTCGCGCTGCCCTTGACCGTCACCTCGTTTGACTTCCACGAGCTTATCTTATAGCCGAACTTTTCCTCTGTGGACAGCGGATAGATATAGACCTTTGAGCCGACCTCGTACTTGCCGCTGCCGCCGCCGTTTTTGACCGTGACCGTATATGAGGTTTTTATCTTCTCGTAATTTGCAGTCAGCGTGACGGACTTCTTAGGCATGGTGAAATAATAAAATCCGTCGGAGTCCTTGCTTATGGTCAGATCCGATGCGCTTGATGACCATCCGGTAAACTGATAGCCGCTCTTTTCATAGGGGCTTATATACACCTTCACACCGGCCTTATTCTTGCCGCTTCCGAAGCCTCCGTCTACCGTGACTGTGTATCTCGTGGGGGCGGTGCCTTCCTTCCACACGGCGGTCAGCTCGACATTGGTTTTTGCAAGCGTCCTATTTGTATAGTAGGTGCCGCTCGACGACTTCCAGCCGTAGAGGTAATATCCCGGCCTTGTCGCCTCGGGCATGGAGCTGTAGTGCTGACCCTTGGTGTAGATGACAACGCGGTTGCCGGCCGTGAGCGTGGCATCAGTTGCGTCGAGGTTGAGCTTGACCCAGACAAAATCATGACTGCCCGTACCGTCGTAGTCGCCGTAGAGAAATATCTTTGCCTCATCGATGCGGCGCGCGATAAGTCCCTCATATATTATACCGCCGGAACTGCACAAAACGCCGAAGGCATCGGCGATCTCCTGATCCGGAAGCGGATCACCGCTTGAGTCTTTGAAGCCGTTCTTCAGGTATTTTGACAGCCTCCATCCGCTGTATGTTTCGACCCAATAGGCACCGAAATTATATGTAACGCTCAAAATGGCGTCAAACTGGCTTTGGCTGAAGCTCAGACCGTATTTGTCGATATATCCGTTTACCGCCTTTTCAAATGTTTTGATATCGTTCGCAAAAAGCTTATCCGCCTCGGTCTGCGTGATCGTCTGACCTTCATAGACGCTGCTGTCGGAATGGCCGTAGCCTATAGTCCAATTGTCTTCATTGGGGAGTTTATAGGCCTCAAGCTCACAGCCCTCCTTGGACTTTATGTAATTCATTATCTTTTCGCTTGCCTTCATGCCGCTGGCAGCGGAGGCGGAAAACGGCACAAGGCTGAAAAGCAGAAGCAGTACCAGAATAAACGATGTGCATCGTTTCATTTGGGGCAACTCTCCTTTAATCCGTATTTGTAATCAAGCTGAATTTGTTTCAAAATTTTAAGAACATTTGTATTATAGCAAAAAAATGCCGAAAAATCAAGTCCCCGAGCCGTTAGGTGAATTTTGGAGGCAAAAAGAGCTCCCATATTTTACCGAGAGTTCTTTTCGAAAGGTATACAGTTAGTAATATATGCCTCTATATTCTCTGCGCAAGACCGTATGCTGCGCGGGTTATGGGGACGATATCGCAGGGCGAAAACGAGCCCGTCAGGCAGTATAGCGGCGCATCCGGAAGCTCGCTGCGGGCAGCCTTGTACTGCGAGGTGTCGGGTATCTCATCCTGCGCGAGGACTATGAGGTCGCATGGCACACTGCGGATAAATGTTTCGGTCGAAAACGCTTTGCCCAATGCGGCCGAACAGTTTTGCCGCACGAGCAGGCAACCCTCGGATATCCGAGCGGGCACGGCCAGCGTCATAAGCTCAATGCCTTGCGTTTCAAGTGCTTTTCTGAACCACTCCCGCTCGTTTAGCGGGGCGTTTGTCATTATATCGCTGCTTTCCTCGAGGAGCGTCACCGACAAGGTCGGCTGCGCGTTTTTGAGACGAAGCGCAAGCTTGCATGCCTCTCTGCCGCCGCCCAAAATGGCGATATGGTGGGCGGGAAAGCGCTTGCCGGATGCGAGCACCCACAGCGGTGCAAAGGGGATATCGCCCCAGTTCGGGATATCCGGCTCGGGACGCAGGCGCGTGCCGTTTGCGTACACGACGGCGTCGCAGCCGCTTTTTATAAGCTGCGTGGCATCGACGTAGCTGTTGAGGTATATCTGGACATTTTCCGAGCGGCAAAGCTTCAAAACGAGCCAGCGGCGGTAGCCGAGCGTGTCCAGGCTCTGCTCTGCGTACAGTCTCCCGCCGAGCCGTGCGCCCGACTCGAAAAGCTCAACTGCGTGACCTCTGTTTGCCGCGCACAGGGCAAAGCTCATGCCCGTAAGCCCGCCGCCGATGACGGCGATGCGCTTTTTGGTCTCTGCCGTACACGTCTTTGCAAGCAACCTGCCCTCGGGGTTTATGTAGGGAATGACATCGTCGACCGTGCCCGCCTGCGCCTTGATGCACCAGTCGGGATCGGCAAGCAGGGTCCGCCTGAGTACGATCGCGTCACACGCCCCGCCGCGCAAGGCGGCCTCGGCGGTGTCGGGATAGCCGAGCTTCCCGCAGGCGGCTATGGGGATATTTATTGAGAGCTTGGCAAGCCTTGCAAGCTCCAAAAAGCAGCCTGCGGGCATGCCCTCGGTCGGTCTGCGCAGCCACAATGCTGCATCGGCGCACGGCTCGACGCACAGCATGTCCGCACCCGCCCACGCAAGGCAATCAAGCCCCGCAATGTTGGTTTTCGTCACGCTGACCATGCACATTACGGGCAGCCCCTCGCCCAGCGTTCTGCGGGCGTTTTTCACCGCCTTGACGGCTTTTCCGATCGGCATATCACGCAGGTCGAGGCATATCCCGTCGCAGGCCATCGCAGCGGCAGCGTCCAAGCGCTTGCCCTTTGTCAGATAAAAAGCTCTGCTGCCGAGCTTACGAATTTTTTCGCAAAGTCCAAGAAGCTCGGTGCAGACAAGTCCCGCCCCGCCCGCTGCGACTTCGAGCGCAAAGCGCTCTGCCCTGAGCGGTGTCAGGCCGTCGGGAGGCACGGCGATAATGCGGTTTTTAAGGCTCAGTCCGCCACAAAAAGTCGGCGAAAACAGCGCATCGTAGGGGTAAAGCGCCCTCGTGTACAGCGTATTTTGCATGGTCATTCCTCCCTTTCCACGCCCCATTATGGGACAAGCCCCGCAAAAAACATAACAAACCGGGTCGAAAGCAAAAATTTAAGTTGACTTAAAACCGTCTGCTGATATAATTTTAGGTAGTTTTATTAATAGGAGCAAAATATGAGAGATTATAATGAGGAATTCACAAACAGGGTGCAGTTTATACGCGACCTTGTTGAAAAAAGCGGCGTTGACGGCATTGTTTTCGGCAACTCCGGCGGCAAGGACTCCGCCCTTGTCGGCATTCTGTGCAAGTTCGCCTGCGAAAACACCGTCGGCATTATGATGCCCTGCGCGTCAAAGCGCAATTTTGAGCAGGATATGAAGGACGCAAAGGAGGTCGCCGAGCACTTCGGCATCCAGACGAGGGTCATTGATCTTACCGATGTCCGTCAGGCGGAGATAGACCGCCTGAGCGAGATAACCACCCTCAGCAATGCGGCGGTCAATAACATCGCACCCCGCCTGAGGATGACGACGCTCTACACCATCGCCGCCAGCGAGTACCGCCTTGTCGCCGGTACCGGCAACCGCAGTGAGCTGTACATGGGCTACTACACCAAGTGGGGCGACGGCGCATGCGACTTTAACCCCATCTCCGACCTCACCGCGACCGAGGTCATCGAGTTTCTGTGCTGGCTCACCGCTCCGGCATGCATCATAAACAAAGCCCCGTCGGCAGGCCTGTTTGACGGTCAGACCGACGAGGACGAGATGGGCGTAAGCTATGCTGCCATCGACAGCTATATTACCACGGGCGAGGTCAGCGAGCGCGACAAGAAGATCATCGACCGCTACCACAGACGCGCCGAGCACAAGCGCATAGGCATAAATCACTACAACAAGATAGACGAATAATTTTGGAGGATAAGAAATGGATAACAATGTTCGCCCCGAGACCATGGAGAGAATAACCACCCCCGAGCTTGCAAACGCTTTTATTGACGAGCAGATAAAGCTCATCCACGAGCAGGTCGGCTCAAAGAAGGTGCTGCTGGCGCTTTCCGGCGGCGTTGACTCGTCGGTCGTTGCCGCACTTTTAATCAAAGCCGTCGGCAAGCAGCTCACCTGCGTGCATGTAAATCACGGTCTGCTGCGCAAGGGCGAGCCCGAGCAGGTCGTTGAGGTTTTCCGTGACCAGATGGACGCAAACCTCGTGTATGTCGACGCTGTCGACCGTTTCCTTGATAAGCTCGCCGGTGTCGACGACCCCGAGGCAAAGCGCAAGATAATCGGCGCGGAATTTATCCGTGTGTTCGAGGAGGAGGCCCGCAAGCTCGAGGGCATCGAGTTCCTGGCTCAGGGCACGATATATCCCGACATTCTCGAGAGCGACGGCGTTAAGGCGCACCACAATGTCGGCGGTCTGCCGGAGGATCTGCAGTTTGAGCTCGTTGAGCCGGTAAAGCTGCTGTACAAGGACGAGGTGCGTG
Organism: Oscillospiraceae bacterium; assembly: GCA_963627445.1. Classification (GTDB taxonomy): domain Bacteria; phylum Bacillota; class Clostridia; order Oscillospirales; family Oscillospiraceae; genus F23-B02. The sequence goes on from CAVGBM010000106.1 coordinate 11,283, forward strand.
TCGTCGGCAAGGCACTCGGCCTGCCCGACAGCATGGTCTACCGCCAGCCCTTCCCCGGCCCGGGTCTCGGCGTAAGATGCACCGGCGCTATCACGCGTGACCGCCTTGAAGCCGTGCGTGAGTCGGATGCGATCCTGCGCGAGGAGATAGCCGCCGCAGGGCTTCAGAACGACATCTGGCAGTACTTCACCGCCGTGCCGGACTACCGTGCAACGGGCATCCGTAACGGCAAGCGCGCCTACGAGTGGCCGGTCGTCATCCGTGCGGTCAACAGCGTTGACGCAACGAGCGCAACCGTGCCCGAGCTCGACTGGGCGCTGCTCAAAAAGATAACCGACCGCATCCTGAGCGAGGTCCCCGGCGTCTGCCGTGTCCTGTACGAGCTCAGCCCCAAACCTATCTCCACCATCGAGTGGGAGTAAGATAGCAAGCAGCCCTAAAGTCTCGGCGAGGCTTTAGGGCGTTTTCAAACGGAGAAGTGAATGGATAGGAAAAAGATACTAAGATTTATAGGCAGCGGAGTGTGCTTTGTTTTGGCGCTCGCGTGGGTGGTGCTCATATTTGTCCTGCTTGCTGAGACAGAGTTCTCCACTCGGGACATAATAGCCCTCGTTTGCCTCCTTGCCGCCGAGGTGTTTACGATCAAGATCGCTCTTTCGCTCCTGTACAAGGGGCTCGGGATAACAAAGGAGCAGGTAAAGGCCGAGATCGAAGCTGAAAAGGAAGCGCCCAAAACAGCGCTTGAAAAGTGCAGTAAAAGGCGCGGTACGCTTTTGATCATCGCAGCCGGTGTCGTTGCGTTCGGCTTTGAGACCTGCGGAATTTTTCTCGAAGCTCAAATGGCAAGCATGCCACGCGGCACACTTGTTGCCGTCACCATCGTCTGCCTTGCCCTGCCGGTCGCACTGGGCATCGCGAACCTGCCTTTGACAAAGCGGTATTTTGCAAAGCTCGGCGACATGCAGGTCGCCGAGCAGCAGCAGTATTTCCTGGCGCACAGGGTCAGGCTGCCGAAACGGCGGTGCAGAAGCTCAAGCTTCTAAAAAAGCTCATTCTCATTTCCGACTTCTACGCCGTATTTATCGGTCTGCTCGGCGCTGCTGCCGCCGTTTGCATCGGCGCATTGATCGACACCGACAGCGGTTGGACGGTCATTTTTTGGCTTTTCTCCGGAATTTACATTCTCGCCGCACTCAGCCGTATTCGCTTCCCGCTCGGCAAGGCGTATTTCGAGGACGACGAAAGCTATGTTGACGCTGCCGACTACCCCGAGCTGTACCGCTTGGCTGCCATGGCGCAGGCGCAGCTCGGCTGCACAGGCGAGATCAGGATATCCATACAAGGCGACTGCAACGCCGGTATCGCCAGGCTCGGCAGCACGTACTCGGTGACGCTCGGCGCTGTTCTTCTGAACATCATGTCCGAGGAGGAGCTGTACTGCATTCTGCTGCATGAATTTTCGCACATGCTTCTGACAAGCGTCACCGTGAGCAGGCAGATGTTCTATAACTACTGGCTTTCCGATATCACATCGCCGCTGTTTTCGTATCCGGACACGGTGTACAGCTTTCAGTTTTTCCTGTACAGCTTCGCTGCCACGCTCGGCAGCGAGGAGGTGGCCGACCGCTCAATGGCGCAGTTTGCCGACAAGGAGGCTGCCGCGTCTGCCCTGCTGAAGCTGCATTACTACGACCTGTACGAATGGGAGGAGGATGCTCTTGACACAGAGCCAGTCTATGCTCCCGAGCAGCCGGGAAAAGATGTCCTGTGCCGGACGATAAGCCGCTTCAAAAGCAGGGCTGCCGAGCGCATGGATGCATGGAACGAGCTCACCGCCGCCGAAATTCTCTCCCGCACCGACACGCATCCGACGGTGAAAATGCGCCTTGAAGCGCTGGGCGTGACGGATCACCGCGCGCTGGAGCTTGAAAGCAGCGAGGAGTACACCCGTGATGCCGAAATGGCGCTCGACTTTGTCGACAAGTTCGTTTACAAGAACATACTGCCCGTGTACGACGAAAAGCGCCGTGAATATTACTTAGACCCCATGGAGCTTGTGGAAAAGTGGGAGATGGGCGGCATGCCGCTTGTCCCGTCAGAATACGTGGGTGTGTGCTCCGCGCTGCGCACGCTCGGGAGGATGAGTGAGGCCGAGGCTCTGTGCGACAGGGTAATTGCCGAGCTTCCAAAGGCGGCCACCTGCTTTGCACGCTTTGCCAAGGGCGTGCTGATGCTGCACAGGTTCGAGCCTGACGGCCTGAACCTCATCTACAGCGCGATGGACGAAAACAGCAATTACATAGACAGCGGGCTTGAGGTGATCGGCGAGTTCTGCTGCCTTGCAGGGCTTCAGGACGAGCTTGACCGCTACCGAGATAAGGCGGTAGAGCTCCTGCAAATGCAAAATGATGTGTACAGCAAGCTAAGCGAGCTGAACGCAGGTGATGAGCTGTCCACCGAACACCTGCCGCAGGAGCTTCAGGACACGATACTTGAGTACATTGGCTCGATCGGCGGCGGAAAGGTGCAGGAGGTTTTTCTTGTTCACAAAACCATAACGGATGACTTTTTCACGAGTGTCGTGATCGTCCGTTTGGATGATGATACACCAGATGACGAGAAGGGCGAGTTTTTCCCAAAGCTGTTTGATTACCTCGACACATGCAGCTCACGGCAGTTTTCGCTGTTTGACTACGCCGATGTACAGAGCATCGACTTTGCCGCGATTCCCGACAGCCGCATTTATTCCAAATAACAAAACAGACCGATTCGTGTTGAATCGGTCTGTTTTGTTATTTATCATACGCCGTATTGGGTGACTAATATCACAAGATAAACTGCATACAAAGCGAGCATGAGGATGCCCTGCCAGCGGTAGAGCTTGCCCTTTATGAGCGGTGGCAGCACCGCAATGACAGTCATCGCAAAGCACATGGGCATATCCAGCGCATACGACTGCTCGGCAATGGTGAGATGGCCGTCGGAAACGGCGCTGCAAATGGGTAGGATAAGCGCAAGGTCGATAATGTTCGCGCCGATGATGTTGCCAATGGACATGCTCGACTCCTTTTTGCGGATCGCCGTGAGGGTCGTTATGAGCTCAGGCAGGCTCGTGCCGATGGCGACCATGGTAACGCCGATTATCGCCGAGGGAACGCCGAGCAGCAGGGCTATCTCGCTGCCGTACTCAATGAGCAGCTTCGAGCCGCCGACGATGGCCGCAATGCCGATGACGAACATGACAAGCTGCCTGGGAAGCTCCTTTTTATCGACGATCTCATGCTCGTCCGAGCCGACATCGTCCTTTGCGTCGCGGATATTATCCCAGACATACACCGCCAGCAGCACAAGCAGTGCAAAGCTCGGCAGCATGTGGAGCGTGCCGTCCTTGCACAGTATCCACAGCAGCAGCGCCGCGGCGGACATGAGCGTGCCCTTGAGCCAGAACTGGCTGCGCTTTATGACAGCGGGCATGCACACGAGCGAGATGCCCATGATAAGGCCGATGTTCGCGGTGACCGAGCCTACCGCGTTGCCGACTGCGAGGTCGAGCTCACCGTCTATAACGCCGGTGACGGACACCGTGAGCTCGGGCAGGGTCGTTGCGACACTGACTATCGTTGCGCCGATGATGAACTTGGGTATGCCGGTGAGATTTGCGATGAAAACTGCCGAATCGACAAACCAGTCGCCACCCTTTATGATGAGCACCAGTCCGACGACAAACAGCAAAATTACCAATCCTGTCTGCATAAAACTCTCTCTTTACAATTTATTTAGTTATCGCCAAAAAGCTTGTCGAGCTCGGAGAAAATGCCGCCGTCCGTCGGCTCGGGAGTCGGGGTCGGGGTGGGCTCGGGCTTCTTTTCGAAGGTCGCGATGACCGTGTGGTCGGCCTTCACATATGAAAGCGTGTAGCTGGAGACAGCACCCTGATCCTCGCCGTCGACTGTGACGGAGACTATCTCATAGCCCTCGTTGGGCGTGAAGTTCACCGTGAGGCTGCCCCAGTCCTCGACCTCAACGCTGCCGTTGGGGCTGGCCGAGCCGCCGTTGCCTGCCGAGATAAACACCTTGTGCGTGACCGTCTCATCGGGCTCATTGGAGTTATCTTCGGGTGCCTTCGTCTCCTCGACAGCGGTCTTGTCGTTTGCCTGGACAGAGCCGGGCTTGAAGGTGAAGTTGCCGCCCTTAAAGCAGATGACGACCGTGACCACCGCGAGCACCGCCAGCAGCGCCGTTATCAGCCACTTCGTCCTTCCACTCATACCGCCGACTTTTTTCTTTTCCGTATTGTCATTCTTATTCATATCGTGACCTCCGGCTTATCATTGCTTCTGCTCGCCGCCCTGCTTATTCTTGGGCTTGCCCCTGTGGTAGTAGCGGCGGCGATTGCTGCTGCGCTTCTTGTCGCCGACCTCCTTGGGCTCTGACGGCTTTTGCTGCGGCTTCGCCTCCGCCTGAGCCTTCTCGGCCTTGGGCTTGTCGCCGGTGCGGGGCTTGTTGTTTCCGCCGCCGCGCTTGTGCTTGGGCTTTGCCTTCATGGGCTGCTTTTCCTCGTCGGGCTTGGCCTTCGGCTGTGCAGCGGGCTTTTCGCCCTCGGGCTTCGCGCGATTGCGGCCGCCTCTGCGATTGCGGCGATTGCGGCTGCGCTTGGCACCCTCGGGTCTTTCGGGCTTATCCTCGGTCGTGTCGCTTATGAGAAGATCGGGTATCGCCCACTCGTCCTCGGGCTCCTCCTCGGGCTCGGGCGCGGGCACATACTTGAGCACCGACGGCAGCGGCTCGCCGTCCTTGGGTCTGCCGCCGGGAACGGTGGCGACCTCGACGGCGCGGAAGGTGCGCAGGGTATCCTCGCCCTCGCCGTCAAGCTTGACCTTGACGAGCTGACGCAGGAGATTGACCTGCGTGACGACGCCGTAGCCGGTCGGAGTTTCGACGAATGCGCCCTGCTTGGGAACGTTCTTCACAAGCTCCTCATATGCCTCCTGCTCGTATCTTAAGCAGCACATGAGTCTGCCGCAGCTGCCGGATATCTTGCTCGGGTTGAGCGACATGGACTGCATTTTCGCCATCTTGGTCGAGACTGGCTGAAAATCGTTCAAGAACTTGCTGCAGCAAAACGGTCTGCCGCAGATGCCGAGACCGCCGAGCATCTTTGCCTCGTCGCGCACACCGATCTGCCTTAGCTCGATGCGATTGCGGAAAATGCCCGCAAGATCCTTTACGAGCTCGCGGAAATCGACCCTGCCGTCGGAGGTGAAGAAGAACATGGTCTTGTTGCCCTCGAAATTGCACTCAACGTCGACGAGCTTCATATCAAGTCCGTGCTCGGCAATTTTCTTCTGGCATATCTCGTACGCCTCTTTTTCTCGCTGCTTGTTTATCTCCGCAACTCTCAGGTCGTCCTTGGTTGCGACCCTGACGACGGGACGCAGCGGCTGCACAACGGCATTGTCCTCGACCATGTGGTTGCCGCGGGAGCAGTCGGCGATCTCGAGACCCTTGCTGGTCTCGACGATGACCTGCTCACCGGTCTTAACGGTCTTGCCGTTGGGGGCAAAGAAGTAGCTCTTGCCCCGGTTTTTGAATTTTACGCTTATAACTTCAGTCAACTTTTTTCCTCGTTTCCTTTGCCGGCAGCGACTTCACCGCCAGCAATCCAAATATATGCTTGACGCTCGTATTGACCGTCTGATACTCAAGGCAGCGTTCGATAAGAGCGATATTGCCCATGAGCTGCGCTCTTGCATCGGAATATCTGAGCATTTGTATGAGCCTGCGTTCGATGGAGGCCAGAAGCTCGGGCATTTTTCTTTGATCGAGCTTTTCGTTTGCAAAGCACCACGCCGTGAGCTCGGCGGTATTGCCGCTTTGCACAAGGCGGATATACTCATCGGCGAGGGCGGCCATCTCGGCGTTTTCCGGCTCGCTGCCTGCGTTGCACCTGACCATCACGCACCTTGAGCGCACGGTCGTGAGCAGCTTTTCGGGATTAGTCGTGCACAGGATGAAGTGTACGCCTTGGGGCGGCTCCTCGAACAGCTTGAGCGCCGCGTTCTGCGCACTCTCGTTCATTGTGTCCGCTTCCCGGATGATATACACCTTGCCGCTTGCTTCATTCGGCAGAACGAAAGCGTCAGCGCCCATATCCCTTATCTGATCGACCTGGATATCGCGCTTTTTGTTGCCCTTATCGTCGAGCGGTCTGCGCACAAAGCCGAGGTCGGGGTGAACGCCCGCCTTTATCTTGCGGCAGTCTCTGCACACGCCGCAGGGCTTTTTGCCCGTGCCGCTGCACAGCATCTCACTCGCCAGAGCCAGAGCCCTCTCAAGCCCTGCCTCCTCCGATGCCGAGGAGACTATATACGCATGTGACAGCTTTTCCATAGCTCCTCCTACGCACTCTTAATCAGTTTATTTTACTATTTAATGTCCTACAAGTCAAGCGTCAGGCACGAGGACGAAAAAACTCCCCGACCGCAATAACGGTCAGGGAGTTTTTCTGTCTGTCAAAGAACCAGGTAAAATCAGACGAAACGAGCAAAAGCCAATACGCAGCAGGGGGAGTGTGAGGGGGACAAGGTCCCGCCTCAAATTGGATTATAGCCATCAAAAACGCCTGTTAAGGCTTTTTGACGAGCATAGCGAGGTTTTTTGTGAAGCAAAGCTTCACAAAAAATGTGGCGTGTTTTTGAAGTGGCCAAAAAAGTCACAAGACTTTTTTGGCCACTAAAAAAATTAAAGCTTAGATTCGATGTACTCAACTATCTTGCCGACGGTGGCAAGCTCGGTCGCGTCCTCATCGGGGATCGACAGGCCGAACTCGTCCTCAACGGACATAATGAGTTCCACCACATCAAGGGAGTCTGCGCCAAGATCGTCAACGATATTAGTATCTGCGGTAATGCTGTCGGCAGCCACTTCGAACTGGTCTGCCAAGATGGTCTTAACCTTTTCAAGTGTCATTTTCTTTTCCTCCAAAATCAGGGGCTTATGCCCATTCACGGCTTTGCGGTTTGTTGCTTGTCTGCTGAGGTCTGTCGTAGGACACGACGACGCGGCGGTTGGGCTCGGTTCCGGTGGAGCTCGTGGTCACGCCCTCGTAATCCTGCAATGCGGTGTGGATGATGTGACGTTCGTAGGAATTCATGGGCTCAAGAGCCATGCTGCGCTTGTACTTTATGACCTTTGCGGCCATTTTCTCGGCAAGGCGGACGAGGGATTCCTCGCGCTTTGCACGGTAGCTCTCGGCATCGACGGAGATGTGCATGTGCTTGTCGCTGCCGCGGTTGACCACATAGTTGGTCAGATGCTGGATAGCATCGAGCGTCTCGCCTCTGCGGCCGATCACGGCGCCCATGTTGGGGCCGGAAAGGTTCACGACGACGCCCTTGCTGTCGCGGGCGGTTATCTCGATATCCGCCTTGGTGCCCATACGCTCGAGAAGGCCGGTCAGGAAAGCTCTGATCTCGGGATAATCCTGAGCGGGAGCTTCCTGGGCGGGCTTTGCTTCCTCTTCGGCAGCGGGCTCATCAGGTGCTTCATACTCGACACGCACGACGGCGGGAGAAGCGCCGATGCCCAAAAAGCCGGATTTGGCACGCTCGACGACGGTCACGGACACATCGTCGCGATCCATACCAAGCTCGGCAAGGGCGGCAGTGATAGCCTCGTCCTCGGTGCGGCCGGTTTTTTCCAAATATTTAATCATACTAGGTTCTCCTGTAATTATTCAGGCTTTTCTTCCGATGCGGTCTCCTCGGCAGTCTCGGCCTCGGCCTCGGCGGGAGCTGCCACATTTGCAAAGCGGTTCGGGTCATATGCCCTGCCTCTTGCGTAGCGGCGGTTGCCGACCTGCGAGGGGTTCTCGCCCTCATTGCTCTTTATGCCAAGACGCTCGCGCTTCGCCTCGCGCTCGGCCTTTTCGTTTGCGGCGCGGCGCTCGTCGGACTGCTGCTTGGACTGAGCCTGCATCTTCTTTTTGCTGGTGTTGTTGTTGCGGACGGTCGCACCCTCGGCACGCAGACGCTCGGTCTCCTCGTGACGGCGGCGGATCTCCTCTTCCCTTGCCTTTTCCTTTGCGATACGCTCAGCGTCCTCGATATCAAGCCTTCTCTTGTAGATCTTGGTGAGGACAACGTCTCTGATAATACCGAAAATGCTGTTCGCGATCCAGTATACGCCGAGTGCGGCAGGCATGATAAAGCAGATCCAGATCGACATGATGGGCATGAAAACATTCATGGTCTTCATCGATGCCTCGGCCTGCGCGCCGCCGGTGGTCGGGTTAGTTGCCTGGCTTATCTTCATCGACAGCCAAGACAGGAAAGCGGCGATAAGCGGGATAAGGAACAGTCCCAAAGCGGGCAGTGCGGTCTCGCTGTTTGAAAAATCAAGGGTCCAGACCTTCCAGTTGGGGACCTCGCCGAGGTTCATACCGAGGAAGCTGTAGTCAAGATTCATGAGCTTGTCCGCCCAGTCGCTAAGTGCGCTCACGGCAGCATCCCAATGCTGATGAATGGCATTGGTAACGCCGATCTCGTCATAGGTCTTGTTGGTCGAGACAAAGCCCGCGTTCTGAGCCGCCCACTCGGTGATCTTCTGAACGCCCTCCGAGCTTATGCCCATCATCTTCTCCAGCGGCTGGCGAATGACACTGTACAGTGCGATGATGATCGGGAACGGGAGCAGGCTCCAGAGGCAGCCGGACATAGGATTGATGCCCTCTTCACGGTAGAGCTTGGCGACCTCCTGCTGATACTTTTCCTTGTTATCAGCATACTTTTTCTCCAGCGCCTTCATCTTGGGCTGGAAACGGGTGGTGCGCATCATGCTCTTCTTGCTCTTTGCCATGAACGGCAGAAGAATGAGGTTAACTACGAGAGCAAAGAGAATGACGGCAACGCCGTAGTTTTGAGTCCAGTTGTACAGGAACTCCATAAGTCTGGCGAACGGCCAAACTATATAATCCCATAAAGACATAAGTTTCTCCTTGTAATCTGACCCCGCTTACGGGACGGGATCATAGAAATCATGCTCCCCGAGGTGAAAGGGATGGCACCTCGAAAAGCGTTTCAGGGCAAGCCAGCCGCCCTTCAAAGCCCCGTATTTCTCCAGAGCTTCAATGGCGTACTGCGAGCAGGTCGGAATATAGCGGCAGCAGGCCGGTCTCAGGGGCGAGATATACTTCTGATAAAGCCTCACTAATTTAATGAGCAGCTTTTTCATTTTCCCTCTCCCTTAACGAGCCCGAGCTCACCGCAGGCGTGCATAAATGCCTTCTCGATCTTCGCAAAATCTGCCGTCACGCATGCCGAGCGGGCGACGATGACCATGTCAACGCCGCTTATGAGCTTATCCGAATTGAGTCGGTAAACCTCTCTCAAGCGGCGGCGGGCACGGTTGCGGACGACTGCCTTGCCGAGCTTAGTCGACACGGTGTAGCCCACACGGTTAGCGCCGCGCCCCGTTTTCATGCTGTAAACGACGAGATACGGGGTAACGGCGGTCTTGCCCTTGTGGTACAGCCGCCGGAATTCATAGTTTTTCTTCAGTGTTACTCTGACATCCAACGAAATTCACCCCAAACACGACAAAAACAATTATTGCACAAACACCTTAAGGGCGGATAGTACCCGCCCTAAAAATATTTAAATTTCCGTTCTGCTCATGCAGGCCAACTTAGGCGCTGAGCTTTGCTCTGCCCTTTGCTCTGCGGCGAGCGAGGACCTTGCGGCCGTTTGCGGTGGACATTCTCTTGCGGAAGCCGTGCTCTTTCTTGCGCTGACGCTTCTTGGGCTGGTAGGTACGCAGCATAATGTGTTGCACTCCTTTCAGGATTATTACTCAACATTGACCGAAGTCAAAGTAGTTGACTAAAAAAATTACTTCCGATGCCGACAGGCATCGGAAGCTTATTATATACGATGGTCTTATCGTATGTCAATCTTTTTTTAGGCTTTCTGCAAATCTTCGCCACGCAGGTACTTGCCCAGCGGCTTCCACAGAAGTGCGCCGATGACGAGGATGATGACCATATCGACGAGCATGTAGCTGCCGTTGTACAGTGCCGAGTAGATCCACGGCGAGGTCATGGTCATGTTGAAGAAGGTCTCGGGCATGTACTCGGCCCAGATGGTAGCGCCGACAACATAGTGCACGAGGAAGCGTGCGCAGCAGGCGACGACAGTGCCGATGAAGAAGCCGTACTTATTCTTGCTGAAAAGGCCTGCGACGCCGAGGACAGCGTATGCGATGATGAAGTCGCCGATAATGGACTGCCAGCCGATGGCGATGCCGCCCTCAGCAAACATCTGCAAAATGCCGTAAACGGTGGAAGCGAGCATTGCAGGACCGAAGCCCCAGCGCACGCAGAACACCAGCAGCGGCAGCATTGCAAGGTCGAACGAGCCGCCCTGAGGCATCTTGCCGACAGGCAGCAGGCTCAGCACGAAAGACAGTGCCACGAAAATTGCGCCCTCGCAAAGGGCACGAAGCTTGAGATGGGATTTGCTCTGACTCATAACAGTTCCTCCTAAAACAAAAAGCCGTGCTGTAAGCACGGCCATAGGAAAACGATTGAAGTATAAATTTTCGTTTCCTACGCCGGCATTACCCGGATCAGGTTCATGGGTTTCGGAAATTCGATTCTCTCCGTCTCAGCCGAGAAAAACTCAGCACCCCTGTTTACTTGCAGCACAATAGTATGCTATCGCACGGAATTTGTCAAGAGTGTTTGCCGACAAATTCCGAGAAAAAGCGCTGCTTGGGCAGATAAGTCATGAGCGGCAGACCGATCAGATACATGACCCCGAGCTCGCCGAGCGCCACCTGCCCTGCGTATATCAAAAATGCGCCGAAGTGTGTGAGCGGGTTAAGCCCCGCCAGTGCGATGGTCAGCGTTGCGCCGACGATAAGTCCGTTCCAAACCACCGGCATGAAGCAGGCGATGAGCCTTGCCTTCAGGGTGTTGCCCATTTTGCCGCACTGTGCTATGCACAGACAGGTTATGAGCGTTGCCAATGAGCCGAAAACGACATCCAAAATGCCCGCCGTGCTCATAAGGTTAGCGACGATGCAGCCGACAAACAGCCCCCACGCCGTGGACGGTATGAAAAACGGCAGGATGCACAGCACCTCGGACACGCGAAATTGCAGTGCACCGTAGCTTATCGGCGCAAGCACCATCGTCAGCACGGCGTACAGTGCGCCGACGACGGCAGCGGTTATCAAGTTGCGAGTGTTAATTCTCATCATGTTTCTCCCTGTTTGCCAGCGAAAACACGCAGCCGCAGTATTCCTGACGGTACAGCCCGTATTTTTCGGACAAAATTATCGAACGGTGGTTGCCCTCACGCTTTTTAAACTCCGACGGCAGCCACTTGACGCCGTACTTTGCCTCGGCTTCACGACCAATGGCGTTTATCGCCACGGCATCCTTGCGGGACGACACCGTGAGCGTCGTGCAAAACCACTCAAAGCCACACTCGCTTGCAATGCGAGCCGTCTCGTCAAGGCGAATTTTGAAGCACTCAAGGCAGCGCTTGCCCTCCTCGGGCTCGTTTTCAAGACCCTTTATGCGTGAAAAGTAGTCCTCGCTGCGCCACGGCTCAACTAAAAGCTTTGCCTGCACGCCGTCCTTGGCGATAGCGTCTATAAGCTGCTCTTGCGTCTCGAGGCGCTTGTCGTACTCGGCCTCGGGGTAAAGGTTCGGGTTATACCACAGGACAGTCACATCAAAATACTTTGACAGCAGCTCAAGTACCGAGCTTGAGCACGGGCCGCAGCAGCTGTGCAGCAGTATCCCGGGCTTAGTGTCGCCGAACTGCCCGACGATCTTATCAAATTTTCTGAAGAAATTTTCTCTGTTCATAGCACACATTATATTTTGTTTTTTCACGCTGTCAAGCCGTGCTTTACTTTTTCGTTCGTTTAGTATAAAATGGTCTCCACCTAGAATAAAGGAGTGGTCTTTATGACGGTTTTGGTCACCGGCGGAATGGGCTATATCGGCAGCCACACCTGCGTTGAGCTTCTGCAGCAGGGCATGGATGTCGTCATCATCGATAATCTTGTTAACAGCAGCGCCGAGGCAGGCAAACGCATCGAGCAGATAACGGGCAGGTCCGTGACATTTTATGAGGCAGATGTGCGTGACCGCAAAAAGCTTGACGAGATATTCACCCGCCACAGCATCGACTGCGTCATTCACTTTGCAGGTCTCAAGGCGGTCGGCGAATCGGTCGAGATGCCGCTTGAGTATTACGACAACAACCTCGGCTCGACGATAACGCTGTGCGAGGCGATGCGGGCGCACGGGGTAAAGAATATAATCTTCTCCTCCTCTGCCACCGTCTACTCGGGCGATAATGAAATGCCGCTGTATGAGACCTCGAAGACCGGCAGCTGCACGAATCCCTACGGCTGGACGAAATACATGTGCGAGCAGATTTTGCGTGACTACGCAAAGACCGATCCCGAGTGGGCAGTCATATTGCTTCGCTACTTTAACCCCGTCGGCGCTCACCCGAGCGGCCTTATCGGCGAAGACCCCAAGGGCATACCAAACAACCTCATGCCGTATATCTCGCAGACGGCCATCGGCAAGTTTGAGTACCTGCGTGTGTTCGGCGGCGATTACGACACGCCCGACGGAACCGGTGTGCGTGACTATATCCATGTCGTCGACCTTGCAAAGGGTCATGTCGCAGCCATTGCATACATGGATGAGCACAAGGGCGAGAGCGTGTTCAACCTCGGCACGGGCACGGGCTACAGCGTGCTCGACATGGTGCACGCCTTTGAAAACGCAAACAAGCTCACCGTGCCGTATAAAATTGTCGGCCGCCGTGCGGGCGACCTTCCGGTGTGCTACTGCTCGCCGGATAAAAGCGCAAGAGTGCTCGGCTGGACAGCCGGTCTCGACCTTGAGGATATGTGCCGAGACAGCTGGCGCTGGCAGACGCAGAACCCGAACGGGTACAGACAAGAGTAAAAAAATGATTGGAGCAAAATGCTCCAATCATTTTTTTGCGGGAATTTCGGATATCAGCCGCCCCTGGACAAGGTAGCGCTGCTGGTTATCGCCACGCAGGCAGGTTGACAGGGTGAGGACTTTGTCCTTTGAGCCGTCAAGCTCCACATTGTCCATGAAGTTTGAGCTCAGCCCGGGCTTATACATGACATCGTCGAAGAACGCCTCGAACTGCGTGGGGTCATTGAAGTCATAGTTTAAAAGCAGGTGCTTGTGCGAGAACGGATAGGCGGCAAATATCTCATACACTAGCATCTTGTCCGGCGTGTAGATATAAATGTAGCGGTGCTCGTCAAAGACCTTGACATCGGCAAAGTCGTTGAGCTGCGCAAACATCTTGCCCGAGCGCAGATTGTGCCCGTACAGGACGGTCATGGGGTCGGAAAAATCCTTCTTATTATAATTTTCGCTGTAGATGCAGCCGCCGGTAAAGTAGTTGCCGTCCTCGGCGCGACGGGTGTAATACCCGTTGTCGCCGTCATGCTGCAAAACGGGGTAGCTTATATCCGTGCCGGGAATGTATATCCACGCGTAGATCTCGGGGTTGACCTCATGCAGCGAGTCAAAGTCGACGGGTATCTCCACAGACGCTGCGGTTATATCCTCGTTGCCGCCGCCCCAGTTATCCTTTAGCGAATCGCCAAGCTCGTGGCCGTGCCAATACTGCCAAATGTACCAGCCGCAATAGGCGATGACGCACAGGGCTATGATCGCTACTATTATAAGTATGGTGCGCAAAAGCTTTTTGCTCATATTATACCTCAAAGAAAAAAGCTCCATGATGATCATGGAGCTTTCTGATTTCTTACATTACTTTTCGTTGACGAGCTTAACGCCGCAGAATGCCGCAGCTCCGACCGCAAGCACCATCGCAGTCACGACCCAGTAGATCGCGCCGGTATCGCCGGTCTGGGGAGACTTGGGATCTTCGTTGGGCTTGACATCGGTATTGCCGTGCTCAGGGCTGACAGCAGTTTCCGCAAAAGCGCCGGCGGACATCGCGAACACTAAAACGAGAACGAGAAGCAGGCAAACAATCTTTTTCATATTAATATCCTCCTCAAAGAAGTCATTATCTACAAATACACATTTATACTACAATATATCTCCTGAAATTTCAAGAGGAAATTTCAGTTTTTTACCTGATCATAAAAAATTTCGATGATCTGGTCAAGAAATGCGTCCTCATCTATGACAAAAACGGCGTGATCCTGCTCGCCCATCTCGGAATGGCCGGGCACGGTGAGTATCTGCCCGTCATATTTGAGGCTCACCGCTTGGCGGGCAAGATAGACCATCATCGCGGTGTTTATGTTTGTCGTCACATTATCCTGCACGGAGCTGTAGATATCCAGAACCGAGGTCGGGTCGCTCTTTGCGACGCTCAGCGCCTTGTACACCAGCGCCATGAGCACCTGATTCTGACGCTGCATGCGCTTGTTGTTGCCGTCGACCGAGTAGTCTCTGAAGCGGATGTAGCGCTCGGTGAGGTTGCCCTTGAGCTCGACCTGCTTTCCGGCGGCAAAGCCGTTAAAGTTATCAGACGGGGTGACGGTAACGCCGCCGACGATATCGACAAGGTCGGATATGCCGTTCATGTATATCGAGGCATAGGCCGGAATGTTCAGCCCGTAGAAAATTCGCGATACCGCGGTGGCCGTGAGCCGGCAGCTTTCGTCATCGCTGCTGCCGTAGTTATAGGCAAGCGCGAGCTGCGCCTCGGCAGTGCCGGTCATATTGCCGTTTTCGTCGAGCACATCGAGCTTGCACAGCGTGTCTCTCGACACGGACAGCAGCGTGAGCTTTTCGTTTTTCGGGTCGATGACCGCAAGCACATTGACATCCGACTGATGCGGAGTGTAGCTTTCGCCCGACTGCTTGTCATAGCTGTCTATGCCCATGAGCAGGATGCAGGTTATCTCATCGTTATAGCGATAAAGCTTGCCGTTGCGGCGGATGGTGCCCGAGCCGAGGGATTCAAAGCTCGTGTCGGCGTTTTCGGGCAGCTTCATGGTGTCGTCGCCGGTGAGCGAGCTGCGGCCGATGGAGCTCAGCGCAAAGACCGTCGCCGCGAGCAGCAGCGCAAGTCCCACGAGCACGCACACCACGATAAGCAGCGCCTTTGTGCCCTTGCTCATTTTCTTCTTTTCGGTCCTTGACATAGTGTCACCTGCTTTCCTCGTCGCCATAGCCATAGCCCTTTCCGTCGCCATAGCCATAGCCCTTTCCGTAGCCGTAGCCATAACCATAGCCGTAACCGTAGCCGTAGCCATAGCCGTAGCCGAACTGGCCGAGGCTGCCGCCGGTGCAGACATTGAGGACATAGCCGATGATGGGCACATCTATCTCGCTGAGCCTCGTGACGGTGTCGACAACACTGACGCGGCTTGCGTAGTTCTGCCGCACGACCATCAGTGCGCCGTCGATGACCTCGCCCATGTTCTCAGCATCGGCGAGCATCGAGTAAGGCGGAGTGTCGATAAGTATAAAATCGTAGTTTTTTCTGAGCTGCTTCAAGACATCGCCGACACCCTGCTCGCCGAGTACATCCGTTGCATCGCCGTCGTATTGGCCTGCAAAGATGACATCGAGCTTATCGGGCAAAACGGAGTGCACAGTCTCGGGTATCGTCGCCTTGCCCTCGACAAGCTCGGAAAAGCCCTTGCCCTTATCAGCGCCGAGTATCTTGTACATCGTCGGGTTTCTGAGGTCGCAGTCGATGATGAGCACCCTGCGGCCGAGCTTGACTAAAAGCTGCGCAAGATTGTACACGACTGTGGTCTTGCCCTCGCCGCTGACGGCGCTGCACACCATGAGCGCCTTGCGCCCCTTTTCCCTCATGCTGCGGTCGATCCTGACGGAGACCGCTCTGAAGGCTTCCTTATATGTCCTGTCGGTTATATCGTCGAAGCTCGGTGTTTTGGATACGCCGCGGCTGCGCTTTTTGACGCTGATGCTGGGCAGCGCACCGAGGAATTTGATGTTGCTGACGCGTCTGAGGTCGTCCTTTGACATGACGGTGGTCTTGGTGACACCGTAAAAGGCGACCAGCACCAGACCGAGCGCGAAGCCTATGACCGCGCCCTTTTTCGCAGACGATTTCCACTGGCGGCTGTTCGATGGCTTCGTGGGAACACCGGACTCGTCGACTATCTCCATCTGCGTGGGGCCGACGACGAGCTCCGCGACCTGCGGGTAGTTCTCGATGACCGATTTGAGCACCTCATAGCAATACTCGGGGTCAGAGCCGCTGACCTTGAGGACAAAGAGGTTTGCATTCTCAATAGCCGAAGCGGAGATTCTCGGAAGGCTCGTCGTACCGAGGTCGGTCATGACAAGGTCGCTCAAAACGCCGCTCGTGAGAATATACGGAAATGTCTTCGCCATCTGATCTGCCGCCGCCTGGTTGTACGCCGGTATACCTGCCTGCGCGTCGTTTTTGACATAGACGGTGAAGGTCACGGTGGCGGTGTAGCTCGGGGTGTAGCGATACCACGACCATGCGCCCATGCCGGCACCGACAACGATCGTCAGCGCCAGGATCAAAAACCAAAGCTTTTTGAGCCCGCGCATGAACATCACGAGGAATCTGTTGAGGGATATGGAGGTCTGTTCGTTATATTGCTCGTTCATCTTTCATCGTCCTCCAAAAAACCTTTTCCGTCCCGCTCGTTTTCAAGCGTGAGCTTTTCCTCCGCGTGACGGCCGGTCTTGCCGTAGCCGTATTTCGAGTAGCCGTACTTGCCGTAGCCGTATTTGCCGCTGCTGCCGTAGCTGTAGCTTTCGTTGATGTCGGCCGCATACACATTGTTGAAAACGCAGCCGAACAGCATCGCATCGGAAGCGTTTATAGCGTCGATAGCGTCGTTTATCATACGCGCCGGAGTTGCGTCCTGCCGCACGACGATTATGGCCGCGTCGGCAAGCTCGGTAAGGCACTCGGCATCGGGGCAGGCATCCATAGGCGGCGTATCGATAATGACGACATCGACATTTCGCTTTGCCTGCGACAAAAGCTTTGCCATGCCCTCGCTGCGGATAAGCTCGGTGGAGTTATTCACACCGTGCTTGTTGAGGATCAGCCCTATCTGCTGCTTTTTATCGGCAAGCAGGGTCTGACCGAGGTTTGCCGTGCCGTTTAAATAATCGGTGAGGCTTGCAAACTCCGCATCCTGATAGCCGAGTATCTTATGCAGCGCGGGCTTTTTCATGTCCGCGTCTATGAGCAGCACGCTCTTTCTCTTGCGGTTCATGGACAGCGCGATATTCGCCGCGACCGTGCTCTTGCCCTCATTTTCCATGACCGAGGTCACCATGATGACCTTGCAGTTATTTTTGCGCATGAGGTATTCAATGCGCGTGCGCAGCTTTTTGAACGTCTCGGCAAAGGCAAAGCCCGTTGTGGGGTCTGTTATGAGTATGCTCTTTTTCTTTCTGCCGAAGCGGTCGCCGAGATACTTGTACTTTTTCTCGTGATACACGGCGGCGAGCATTTTCGTGTCGAGCTTCGTCTCGACCTCGCCGACAGATTTGACCGTATCGCGCATATATGCCCGCACGCCGATAAGCAGCGCCGTGGCAAACGCCGCGGCAATGGCGGCAAGCATTGCATAGCGCGCCGCGCCGGCAGAGTTCACAGGTGCCGTCGGCACGGTGGGGCTTTGCAGAACATCGAGCGTGATGTTTTTGAGAACCACCGAGGCAAGCTCCTCATAGTTTCTGAGTATAGCCTTTGTGATGTTATATGCCTGGCGGGGGCTTTCCGCCGTGACGCGCATCTCCAGAAGGTTCGTCTCGCCGACGACCTCGGCGCTTATGCTGCCGTCAACTGCCTCCTGACCGAGCTCGGCCGCGATGCGCTTTTTGAGAACATCGCTGTTTAAAACCTCGGAAAAGGCGCTCGCCATGCTCTTTGCGGCGTTTAGGTTTGAGTAGACGGTGCTCGAGCCGTCGCGGACAGAGACGACGAAGGTCGTCCTCGTCTGATACTGGGGCGTGTACAGCAGCGAGGTGCCGACATAGGCAAGCGACGCTGCGATGATCGCCACCATTACTATCGCCCAGAGCTTTCTGAATATCTCTCTTACGAGCAGGACAGGGTGCAGCTCTCCGGCGGCAGGATTATTCACATAAGACGTATTTTTCTCTTCCATCTCACACCGCCTTACTCTACAACGACGATAAGTCTTGTGCGGCTGCGGCTGTCCGCGCTGCCGTAGGTGTAATCGACCGTATAAACTCCGGCCTTGCGGGTATTGACCTCGCCTGTTATGCTCAGGCCGTCTGCGCCGGTCCTGTGCTCGCCATCCGCGTTATAGCCGACGACATGGCTTTCCGCGTTGAACCTCGCGCCCTTTGAAAGATACAGCACATAGCTGTCGAGCGTGATCTTCGCGGGATTGGGGTCAGTCTGCGTGACCTCGACGGTGACGGGCAGATGCGCCGTCGCGCCGAGGCTGTTCGTAACTCGCAGCTCGACCTGATATTCGCCGACGGAGGTTATGCTCACCGAGTCGCCCTCGAGCGAGAACTTCACCTTGTGGGAAATGTCGCCGTCAAGAACATCGGTCGCCGTTACGCGGTCGAGCACGTTTATCCTGTTTGACGCGGTAAACAGCAGCGCCGAGGAAAAGGCAAAACGCGTGTCGGTATAATCGGTCAGGTGGACGGTGCGCTCGGCGCGCGCCATGTGGTTTTTCGAGTCGAAGGCGACATAGCTGACCTTGACATTGTTGTCCTTGTCAAGGCGCGACATGCCCTCGACCATGAGCGAGGCGGTCACATCGCCGTCCTCGGGATCCGTTGCGGTCACGCCCTGCAAAAGCTCCTCCTCGCCGGCATTGGTCGGAACCTCCAGCGTCTCCGAGGCAAAGTGGATGCTCGGCGCGCCGGGGCTTGCCACCGTTTTCTGATAAAACATATATCCTGCCACGGAAGCCAGCGAAAGCACCATAAGCACCGTCAGCAGTATGGGAAATGTTTTTTTCACACTCTTACCTCATTTTCATAGTAGTTGTATTTCCTGCGCTTTTACAAGCGGCTTACTTTGTAGGATGCGGCGGGGATTTTCCTTGAGCAGGAGCTCGGCAAGCTCCGGCGAATACTCCATCGCAAGAAATTCGTATATATCGCCCAGATCCGGCGTGCGGGTCGTGACCCCGTGCGCATCGCTCGCGATGCACGTCACGAGTCCCTGCTCCAAAAGCTCGTACGCAAGGCGCTTTGCGCCCCTGCCGAAGCGGCCGGAAAAGCTGCCCTTGTTGAGCTGGATGCCCATGCCGTCGCCGAGCCATTTTTCGACGATGCCGTAGGAATACTGAAGCGCCACATAGCGCTCGGGGTGCGCGACAACGGGTGTGCACCCGGCATTGAGCAGGC
This sequence comes from Oscillospiraceae bacterium, assembly GCA_963627445.1. Lineage (GTDB taxonomy): Bacteria > Bacillota > Clostridia > Oscillospirales > Oscillospiraceae > F23-B02. The sequence goes on from CAVGBM010000106.1 coordinate 30,697, forward strand.
TGTAGAGCACCGCGTCCATAAAATGCGCCTCGGCACCGAAGCCAAACTCCGTGAGCATATACTGCCCGCCGTTTAACGTCAGGAGCATTCCGTCGCGGTAAAGCTCGGCTGCATCCTCCGTGCCGAAGACCTCCATGCCGAGATACAGCTCCAGCGGCACATCACTGCGCCTAAGCTCGGACTTGAGCGCCCGAAAGCGCCCTAAAAGCTCCTCGGAGGCGTAGTTTTCAAAATAGCCCCGCTGATTACAGTGCGGCGTTGCTATCATCGCCTCAACGCCGGATTCGACGGCCATTTCCGCCATTTCGATCGAGCAGACCATGTCGAACGAGCCGTCGTCGACCTCCGGCAAAATGTGTGTATGAATATCGATCATATCTGTCTCCCATGTTCAAGCAGCTTAAGCGCCGTGCCGTCAAGCTCATAGTGCCTTGAGCACATCGCCGCAGTTGCGCTGCGGTGGGTTATCATGATGCAGGTCCTTACCCCGCCCTTTGTGCGGATGTTTTCGAGCATCCTGCGCTCGGTGTCCTCGTCAAGGGCGCTCGTTGCCTCGTCGAGGATGAGCACCGGCGCTTTTTGCAGCAGCGCTCTTGCAACGGCAATGCGCTGCGCCTGACCCTCGGACAGGCCGCCGCCGACCTCGCCTGTGCGGCTGTTTATGCCGTCGGGCAGCTTTTCGATAAAGCCGTCTGCGCAGGCAAGGCGCAGCGCGTCCATGATCTCATCATCGGTCGCATCGGGCTTTACCATTCGCATGTTGTCCGCTATCGTACCGGCAAAAACGGTGTTGCCCTGCGGAACATATGCAAAGGCTCTGCGCGTTGCGGCCGAAAGCGGAAGCGTCTTGTCGCCGCCTGTGAGCACCGCCTCGCCCTCGGCGGGTCGTATAAGACCGAGGATGATGCGTATTATCGTCGTCTTGCCCTCGCCGGAGGCGCCCGTCAGGGCGATCATGTCGCCGGGGAAAGCGTCAAAATCAACATGCTCCAGAACAGTGTCGCCATCATTATATTTAAAGCTGACATCACGCAGCCTTACAGCAAAATCCTCGGGGATATCCGCCTGCTCGCGGGCAAAGGGCTCCTCGGGCAGCTCCACGACCGCCATGAGCCTTCCGGCGGAGGTCGTTATGGATATCGCCGTCGGAACAAGACCGATGAGCGTCGAGAACGACGAGCGCAGCATATTCGTAAGCTGCAGGAACATGGTCATCGTGCCGTAGGATATGGCGTGCGTCCACAGTCTGTAAACGCCCCAGCCAAAGCAGCCCGCGGAAATGAGCAGGCCGATAATGCTCATTACGAGCCCCGCTATAACGGAAAAGCGGTTATACTCGAGCATGGCGGTGCGGTAGGTATCCTGCATCTGCTTCATGCGGCTGTCAAAGCCGTCCATGATGCCGAAGGCTTTTATAGTGCCGATATTGCGGAACGAGTCCTCGTGGAAGGACATGACCTGGCTGCCGATATCCTTCATGCGCTTGTTATAATCGCGCATTTTGCGAACCAGCGCCCTGGACGACAGGACATAGATCGGCGCGCCGACGAGCGCGATGAGCGCCATGACGGGGTCATTGCACAGTATAATAACGAGCGAGCCGAGAAACTGCACCATGCCGGAAATGAAGCTCGGCAAAAAGCCGGTAACTCCGTTTGCGACGGTGCCGACATCGCCGTTGAGCCTGTTTATAAGATCGCCGCTGCGGAAGGTCTTGAGCGCCTGCCAGTCGGTGCGCAGCATGCGGTCGTACATCTCGGCCTGTATGCCGTTTTGCACGCGGATATTTATAATGGCCGCAATGCGCGATGCCGCCGACTGCATGACGGCGCTGCCAAGCAGCATCCCGCCCATGTACGCCGCCGCAGTCCAGATGCCTCCGGTCTGAAAGCCGGTCACAACATCTATGAGCTGACGCATGGCGACGCTGGAGAGCAGCGACATTGCCGTGCCGAGAACTCCAAGTATGATATGTATGAGCACTATCACCCGATAGCGGCGGATGTAGACAAACATCCACTTCGCCTCGCGCCACATCTCACGAAAAGAACCATCTTCAATTTTTTGTTTGACTTTCTTCGAAAATTCCATCTGTTCTCCAAGCAAAAATGGGCGCAAAAGCGCAATTATGCATAATAAGATATTTTATCACACAAATGCAAATAATCAATAGTATATTTAGCCAAAAAAAGGCTTTCCCGACGAAAAATCAGGAAAGCCTTTAGTGTTATATGACGACGGTCGAGCCGTCGGCCTTTAAAAGTACCTGTGCAGGCGGGGTTAGGGATGCAAACTGCATGGGCGAGAGCACCGCGGCGTAGCTTCCGGCGTTCGTGATGACGAACACATCGCCGCAATTAAGCTTCGGAAGCGCGATATCCTTTGCGATTACATCCGTGCCGGTGCACAGATTGCCCACAACGGTGACGATCTCGGTCTCAGCGGTATCTACAAGTGGCACAAAGCCGAAGGCATTGCGTCCGGTGTACATAGGCTCGCAATTGTGCGGGTGCTCAGCATCCGTGTAGCTTTCGACCATTTGCGCCATTGACGGGCGCACAAAGCCGTTGAGCGTATTTGCAAGGATGACGAAGGTCTTGCCGTGCGAGAGCTTTTTATCCAGCACATGCGTAACATAAACGCCCGCCTTGCCGACGAGGAAGCGGCCGGTCTCGATGAGCACCTGCGCGCTCAGCCTGCTGCGGTAAACGTCCATGAGCCGTGCCATCTCAGCGCCGAGTGTGACAAGGTCGACGGGGCTGTCGCTTGCAGCATAGGGAATGCCGATGCCCGAGCCCATGTTGACAAATTCAAGCTCTGCACCCAGAGCATCCTGCACGCGGCAGGCAAGCTCGAACATTTTGGCGTAGTAGCCCGCGATGAGCCTTCCGTCGAGCTCCTGTGAGCGGGAGTGGACATGGATGCCGGTGATCTTAATATTCTTCATAGCCTTCCAGTCGGGAAGCTTTTGAAACACCGTGTCCTCGTCGATGCCGAACTTGTTTGCCGTGCCGACTGCGGCGTCAAAGGTGAAGTTGGGGTTTATGCGCACGCCGATCTCGGCGACGATGCCGTGGCCGGCAGCTAGAGCCTGTATGCGCTCGACCTCATTGACGCTGTCGGCAATGATAACGCAGTCGGGGAGCGCAGCGTCGATATCGTGCACACTCTTGCCGGGTGCCGAGTAATAGATATCGTGCCTGGTAAGGCCGTTTTTCCTGCCCATTTTGACCTCGCGCAGGGACGCAGCGTCAACGCCGATGCCCTCGGAGAGGATGCATCTCAGCACGCCCGGGTGCGGGTTTGCCTTGGCAGAATATAAAAAGCGCACACCGTCAAAGTTTTTGTGCAGCTTTTCGATGCTGTCAAGTATCGCATTTTCGTCATAAAGATAGAAGCTTTCGTATTTTTCGGCAAGCCTCGCGGCTGCATTTCGGTCAAAATTCATCCTCTTACCTCCGTTTTCGGTTATTTTCATTATACATTACTGTGCATATCGCTGCAAGATGTGATTGAAAAAGGTCAAAATCTTTAGCGATTTAAACGGAACGAAAAAAGTTTAAAAAAGGTATTGACTTTTGCGATTAAAAGGAGTAAAGTGGCCTCATTCCGACAGGAGGACAAAGTGATGAAGTTCAACCGATTTTTTATGAACAGCTTTTACTATTACTTTTACTTTAAGAGTAATGGTTGTTTGTGCTGCTCATAAATCGTGTTGATTTTTGTTTTTGTTTACGAGCCGTGCAGACAATGTTCTGTGCGGTTTTTATTTTTTAAAAATTTCAGGAGGAACTCAAAATGAAAAAGGTAATTGCAATAGTGCTTGCAGTTATGATGCTGTGCGCAGTCACAGCCTGCGGCAGCACCAACGGTAACGGTGGCGGCGAGTCTGCCGACAGCTATGTCGTCGGTATCTGCCAGCTCGTCCAGCACCCCGCACTTGACGCTGCAACTCAGGGCTTCAAGGATGTCCTGACCGAGACCTTCGGCGACAAGGTCCAGTTCGAGGAAGGCAACGCTTCCAACGACAGTGCAGCATGCGCCACCATCGTAAACGGCTTCGTTTCCAGCGGCGTTGACCTCATTCTCGCAAATGCGACCGCTTCCCTGCAGGCAGCCGCTTCCGCTACCGACTCCATCCCCGTTCTGGGCACTGCCGTCACCGAATACGGCGTTGCACTGAGCATCGATAACTTTAACGGCACCGTCGGCAACAACATCTCCGGCACCTCCGACCTTGCTCCCCTCGACCAGCAGGCAGACATGATCATGGAGCTGTTCCCTGATGCAAAGAATGTCGGCATCCTCTACTGCTCCGGCGAGCCCAACTCCGTATACCAGGCCAAGGTCGTCAAGGACTGCCTTGAGAAGAAGAATGTCAAGGTCGAGGTCTACACCTTCGCAGACTCCAACGATGTTTCCACCGTCACCTCCAGCGCATGCGCAAACAGCGATGTCATCTACATCCCCACCGATAACACCGCCGCTTCCTGCACCGAGGCTATAAACGCAGTGGCTCAGCCGGCAGGCGTTCCCATCGTCGCAGGCGAGGAAGGCATCTGCAAGGGCTGCGGCGTCGCAACTCTCTCCATCGACTACTACGAGCTCGGCCGCACCACCGGTCAGATGGCCGTCAAGATCCTCAAGGGCGAGTCGAATGTCTCCGAGATGCCCATCGAGTACTACCCCGAGCCTGTCAAGAAGTACAACGCTGACCTCGCTTCCAAGCTCAACATCACCATCCCCGAGGGCTACACCGCTATCAGCGACTAATCTTATCCCCAGCAACAATAAATTTTGTGAGGTAAAGCTATGAACACGGCACTGCTTGCAGCCTTAAGTCTGCCAAATTTGATAACACGAATGCCCGGCGGCGTGGCACAGGGCATAATCTGGGGCATAATGGCTCTGGGTGTGTACCTGACCTTCCGTCTGCTGGATATTGCAGACCTGACGGTCGACGGATCGTTTGCTACGGGCGGTGCCGTTACGGTCATGCTCATCATCGCAGGCTACCCTGCGTATGTGGCGCTCATCGTTGCGGTCATCGCAGGAATGCTCGCGGGTCTGTGCACGGGTTTTCTTCACACGAAGCTTGGCATACCCGCCATCCTTGCCGGTATCCTGACGCAGTTTGCGCTGTACTCTGTTAACCTGCGCATCATGGACATGTCGGCAAACAAGCCCGCGAACCCCGATGTGTATAATCTTCTCATCAGCCTGAGAAACATCCCCTCGGCGATAGTCAAGGGTGCGATCTTCGCAGTTGTTATCATCGCCGCACTGTACTGGTACTTCGGCACCGAGCAGGGCTCGGCCATCCGTGCAACGGGCTCCAACCCCGCAATGAGCCGTGCGCAGGGCATCAATATAAATAACATGAAGCTCATCGGCCTTTCGCTTTCAAACGGCATGGTCGCCCTGTCCGGCGGCCTCATGGCTCAGTATCAGGGCTTTGCCGATGTCAACATGGGCAGAGGCGCTATCGTCATCGGTCTTGCCGCTGTCATCATCGGCGAGGTGCTGTGCGACGCTATCTTCCGCAAGGGCAGCCAGTTTTATGTCCGTCTTTCGTTCGTCGTGCTCGGCGGCATAGTTTACTACCTCGTCATGGTCGTCATCCTGTGGCTCAAGCTTGACCCGAACGACCTGAAGCTGTTCACAGCCGTCATCGTTGCGGCGTTCCTTGCCGTGCCGTATATACGCTCGCAGTCAAAAAGCTCGTTTAAGCTTGCCGGAAAGCAAAGCAAAAAGGAGGCAAATCATGCTGGAACTTAAATCTGTCTGCAAGACCTTCAATGCAGGTACGATAAACGAAAAAAAGGCTCTGCAGGATTTGAGCCTTCACCTTAAGCCCGGCGATTTTGTCACCGTCATCGGCGGCAACGGCGCAGGCAAGTCGACGATGTTAAACGCCATTGCGGGCGTTTGGCCGGTCGACTCCGGCTCTATCATCATCGACGGCGTTGATGTCACCGGTCAGCCCGAGCACAAAAGAGCGGCCTACATCGGCCGCGTGTTCCAGGATCCCATGATGGGCACCGCGCCCAACATGCAGATCGAGGAAAACCTCGCTCTGGCACTGCGCAGAGGTAAGAGCCGCACTCTCCGCTGGGGCGTTACAAACGCCGAGCGTGAGCAGTACCGCGAGCTTTTGAGCACACTCGCTCTCGGCCTTGAGGACAGGCTGACAGCCAAGGTCGGACTTCTCTCGGGCGGCCAGCGTCAGGCTCTGACGCTGCTGATGGCATCGATGCAAAAGCCGAAGCTTCTGCTTCTTGACGAGCACACGGCGGCTCTCGACCCGGCCACAGCAGCTAAGGTTCTTGAGCTTTCAGACCGCATCGTCAAGGAAAATAACCTCACGGCAATGATGATAACCCACAACATGAAGGACGCTATCAAGCACGGCACACGCCTTATCATGATGCACGAGGGACACATCATCCTCGATGTCGAGGGCGAGGAAAAGGCCAAGCTCACAAAGCACGAGCTGATGGACAAATTTGCGCAGGTCGCAGGTACTCAGATAGAATCCGATCAAATACTGCTCTCCTGACAGTTATATATAGCAAAAAAGAAGCTTCGGTTTTCCGAAGCTTCTTTTCTTATTTATTCATGTTAATTAAGTTTTTGTAGAAGTCGACAGCGCCCTGGAGGCAGTCGCAGGTGATGTTTTCGTTCAAGCCATGCATGCCCTTGAGTTGCTCGGGGCCGTAGATAACAGGGCCGAAGCGGATGCAGTTCGGGCATATCTCCTGATAAAACCTCGCGTCCGTTCCGCCGGTCATGACATACGGGCTTGCGGCAAGGCCGGGGAAGGTCTTTTCGATGACGCTCACGGCAAAATGCCAGCCCTCGCCGTGAATGTCGGCAGGCTCGGTGTAGTCCTTGGCGGAGATGACCTCGGTCTCAAGTCCGTATTTATCGGCACGCTTTTTAATGAGCCTGAGGCTCTCGTCCATACCCTGATGCGGGATAAAGCGCATATTCGCCCAAACGGATGCCTCCGTCGGGAGCACATTGCGGGCATCGGAGCCCGACTGCATGGTAAACGCCACCGTCGTTTGCAGCATTGCGCCCGCCTGCGCCGAGACCATCGGGAGTACGAGCTTTAAAAGCGGCTTAAACAGCCACATGTTGCCGAAAAGCAGTCTCATGCCGAAGCCCGCGTAGGGTGCAAGCGTTTTAAACATCGCCTCGACCTCGTGCGGAAAGCGCTTTTTGAACGGGCTGTGCTTTTCGACGCTGTTTTCAAAGGCGGCAAGCCTTGCTATGGGCGAATTTTGGGGCGGTGCGCTGGAATGTCCGCCGCCTGAGCGGGCGGTGAACTTCACATTGCCCTGACCCTTTTCAAACACGCCGAGCATGGCGTAGTTACCCTTGATGCCGCCGACGGGCTCGGTGACTATGCCGCCGCCCTCGTCGCAGGCTAAAAACGGCGCAACGCCGCGGCGCTTGAGCTCGGCGACTATCTTCGGTGCGCCGTCGCCGCCCCACTCCTCGGTGCAGGACGAGGCAAGGTACACATCCTGCTCGGGAGTGTAGCCCGCCTCAAGCAGCTCCTCCACGGCCTGGAAGAACGCCATGACGGTACACTTGGTGTCCGCCGCTCCCCTGCCCCAGACCTTGCCGTCTGCAATATCGCCGGAGAACGGCTCATGCTCCCACACGCCGTCTGCGGGGACGACATCCTGATGGCTCATGAGTACCACGGGCTTGGTTGAGCTTTTGCCCTTCCAGTAATACAAGAGATTACCGTCTATCTCGGTTTTTTCAAGCCCTTCGTGCACGAGCGGAAACAGCTCCTCGAGCAGCTTATGGAAGCCCAAAAACTTCTCTATCTGCGCATCGTTCGGGTCTGACACAGTCTCGTATCTCACCATTTGCGACAGTTTCTTTGCGTAAAGCTCGGTGCGCTCGCTATCCGGCTGCGGCGTGTAGTCCGACACCTTTTTCGGCATGAGTGCCGTGCGCACAACGGCAACAGCCAGCGGCGAGAGCGTCGCCGCGGCTATGCCGAGTTTTTTAATCTTCATTTGCTCGCCACCTTATAACGCTTTCTGTACATGAGATAGGCAATGCCGATGGCGATCGCGCCGCTGGGCAGGATCATGAAGCTCGTCGACGAGGTGAGGCTCGGCACGAGGATAAACAGCAGGCTCATGACCGTCAGCGGGATGACCGCGATCTTCATGTTGTTGCGGAAATACTTGTACGCCATTGCGCCGAAAAGCGCCGGGACGACATTTTCAAACGCGGGCTGGAGCGCAGGGTCCTGCAAAATCGGCTGCAAGGGGATGAGCAGCGCAACGCCGAGCGCGAGAACTACGACCGTAACTAGCGACGCAGTTGCGATGGACAGGGTCGAGATTATCTCGTTTTCGGGCGTGCCGGTCTTTGCGCCGACGATATCGCGCGCGTTGACGGCGCAGGGTATCTTCATGTTTATAAGATTGCCGGTCATGAAGGCAAGGTAGCTGCCGCCGGCACCGAGCATCGGCGTGTAGACAAGATACTCCGCTATGCAGCTGACAAACCACACGATGCCCACGGCGAGAAACGCCTTGCCAAAGGCGGGCATACTGGGCATTGCGCCGAGGTACAGACCCATCACGAACGGTGCACCGATGAGTAGGATAAGCGTAACGATGCAGGCTATCCTGCCGTAAACATGGGTGCGGTCATTGTACTTTTCAAACAGCTCGTTCTTTTCTTTTTCAGTCATTTTCCCGCACCTCCTTACTTAACAAGTCCGTTTATCACAACGGCGGCCGCCATTGCGATTATCATGCTGCCCGCGATGGAGAAGCTCTCCACCCAGGCGGCCTTTTTCTTTTCCGCGAGCCATATAAACACCGCCATCACAGCGCCTGCGATGACCGCAACGGCCAAGGGCAGCCAGGAGCCTGTGAAGCTGAACATTCCGCCCGCACCGCCGGAGACGAAGCCGCCTATGTAGCTTCCGATGTATGCGCTGACAAGACCGATGAACATGGCGGTCATGGCGCTGTCGCCGAAGCCGGGCGCGCCGGTGTTTGCGTTTTTCGGGGTCTTGAGCTTTTTAAGATAGCGCTTGTTGAAAAACACGGAGAACACCATGCCCCACATGATGCAGAAGCTCATGACGAGCGCGATGGTCGTGAACGCCTGCGCCGTCATTTCGGATGCATTGAGTCCCGAAAGGCCGATAGCCTCGGCAGCGCCGACGGCGACCTGCGTTTCATAGTGCAGCGCACCGATGACCGAAAGTCTCAGCCACGGCAGCGGAGTTCCCAGGCTGCCGGACAGGGCGATGACGCCCAAAAGAATGCCCACGCTGGGCAGCACCGCAAATGTCGCACTTGCGGTTATCGTCCGCTTCATTTTCGTTTTGTCCATTCCGATGGCAAGGCCCGCTCTGTAAGCCCTCACCATGAAAAACACACATACTATGGCGACGAACAAAATTATCCCGCCGCATATCAGATACATTGTCGGGCTGTTGAGCCTTTGAAGTATTGACACCGTATCACCCTCTCTTTAAAATATGTTAACATTTTAGCATAGCCTGCCGCCCGTGTCTATCACTTTGTGATATTATAGCAAATCCCCCTCTATCAAGAGGGGGATTTTGCTTGTATTCTCACTCAATTTCTAGCTTCATGGGGAGCCAGAAGGTGAAGCCGTAGAGTGCGGTATTGAGGAAGCAGCGAAGATCGTCATACCAGACGGCCTTGCCTGCTTTTCTTGCAACGATGAGATACTCGGCAAGGTGCATGCTCAGCAAAATTGCGGGCATTATGGGGTTTTTCTTAAGAACCGTGTGGGCAAATGCGCCTGCCCAGACGACGAGCACACCCTTGCGTGCGGCGTTCCAGTTGACATTGTTAAGATCCATTTAGGTTGTCTCCTTATCGTTATTAATTATTTTCTTTAGTATTTCCTCATCTGCGGGGCAAAAATCGTAATCGCCTATCTCCGCAGGAGTTATCCATTTGATGTCGCAGTGCTCGAGCATCTGCGGCTCGCCCTCGGCGATCTTGGCGTTAAACAGCGTAAGGCGCACGGTGATATCCGGATACTCATGCACAAGCTCCATGAACACATCGCCCACCGTCACCTTGACAGCCAGCTCCTCCATGCACTCGCGAACGAGCGCCTGCTGCCTGGTCTCGCCCGGTTCTACCTTGCCGCCGACGAATTCCCACAGCAAACCTCTTGCCTTGTGCGCCGGTCTGCGGCAGATCATGAACCTGCCGTTTTCCCAAATGAGCGCCGCTGCGACCTCTGTTACATTCATCATACCATATACCTCAGCTCAAGTCACCTATCAAATCAGTTATTAAGCTCAAAAAACGCCTTTACGGTGTTTATAAATTTCATGACTAACTTTCCATCGTCAAGCTCGCAGCGGTAAATGTCGCCGCCATCCTGCACCTCAAGGTACTTGCCGGGCTTGAACGGAAGCGTCGGGAGCTTCGTTGAGGGTATCGTCATATCAACGCTGTTGCCGTTTATAACGCCCTCAAGCCTGAACGCCGTTTTGCCGAGCGTGAGCTCGCCGAGTCCGACCCATGTGAATTTATGCTTGTCGTAGTCGAGCATGTATATCCTCGTTTTGGCGCTCAGGGTATACTCGGGGTGTTCCTTTAACTCCTCCCGGTGCCGCTCGTAAATGAGCCTGCTCCAATCGGAGACATAGCGAAGCTCCTCGCCTTCGCCGATCTTATGCAGAAAGCCGTACTCATCGCTGCGCTCGGCAAAGCCGCAGTCGGTGCAATATATTATATTGCCGTCCTTGACCTTGACGGTGAACTCCTTCCCGCAGTTCGGGCAGGCGTACAGCACCTTTTCAAGCCCTTCGATATTGTCGTTGTTGCTGTATTTTGAGCGAAGTCCCTCCTGCTCACGGTAAGCGTCAAAAAGTATCGCCCCGTCGGTGCGCTCCTTAATTTCGCCCACGCTGAGCTTTTTAAGCTCGGCTCTGTCAAAGAGCTTGTAGATATCCATATAAGTTCTGCCGGGTCTGAAGCCCTTTGTCCACTTGGGCATGGTGAAATATGTCCCGCTTGCGCGGGCAACATACACATCCGCATCCAGCCACTTTAGAAACTTATACGTTGCCTGCGGTATCGGTGTCGAAATGCCGTCCTCGCACATGAGCCCCGCAGGATAAATGACCAGCGACTCACCGTTTTCTATAACGGCCTTAATGCGCCGCATGTCGCTCACCGTGGTCTGGAACTGCTGCTTCGGGATCACCCCGAGCTTGTGCAGGATGCCGGTGATGGGCAGCGAATTGTAAAAGGAGTTGCTGATAACGAAGGTCAGCGGCCTTTTCGTCGCGCCGATGAGTCCGGCAAAGTCATACGCCGCCTGGTGATTGGCGATGACGACATATGGACCCTCAGCGTCCTTTATCTCGTTTCGTATATATTTTCTTTTAAAAACCGTTGCCGCAAAGCCCGCTGCAACGAGCTGAGCCGCCCGGTAAAGCAGCATATGCGGCCTTATATATTTCTCACTATCCAAAAATTACACCACACTTCCAATGAGAATAATATCATATGCTCGCCAATTCTTCAATTTTTTTGTGCAAAAAATGCGGCTGGGCTTAACCAACCGCATTAATTTTAATAATCAGCCTATGCCGCCGACTATCGCACCGGCGACGAGCGCCAGGAGTGCGCAGGCGCAGTAGACATATTTGCTCAGGGGGTAGAACCACTTGCCGATGGGCTTGCGTGCGCCGAGGTTGACGCTCTCGAGCACCGCCTTTTTGCCTGCTATCCAGAAAAACATAACAGCAGCCAGCAGTGCGCCGAGGGGGCAGATGTAAATGGACACGACATCCATCCACTGCGAGACTATCGCCTGTATGCACAGTGCAACGGCTAGACCTATGACATGGATGATGGCGGTCGCAGGTATGCGCTTGAGCTTAAACTTCTCCTGCAGGAACGCAACGGGCGCTTCGTAGAGGTTTATTATCGACGACACGCCTGCAAAGGTCACGCACAGGAAGAACACTATGCCGACTATCCTGCCGCCTGCCATGCCGTTTATGACATTGACAAGGTAGATGAACATGAGCCCCGGGCCGCCCGCGTCGAGCTGAGCGCCGCCGGTGGCCATGGCGGGGATGATGACGAATGCCGCAAGCAGCGCAGCGAGCGTGTCGAAAAACGCAACATTTCTCGCTGAGCTCGGGATGCACTCATTTTTGCTGAGGTACGAGCCGTAGATGACGCTGCCGTTACCGGCAACCGACAGGGAGAAAAACGCCTGACCGAAGGCAAACAGCCAAAGCTGGGGATTCAGTAAGCCCTTGGGGTTGAGCGTAAAAATGTACTTATATCCGCCAGCCGAGCCCGGGATGGTGAAAATGTACACACCAAGAGCGAGAAACAGGAAAAACAGCACCGGCATCATGACCTTGTTGGCCTTTTCGATGCCGCCTGCGATGCCGAAGGACATGATAATAAAGCTCACGATGACGGCGACGACTATCCAGACATTTGCGCCCCAGGCCGAGGCAGTAGTGCCGAAGGTGCCTGCGATGGTGTCCATGTCCTGACCCATGGCCAAGAGCTCGCCCGAGAAGGCCATGAAGGTGTATTTGAATATCCAGCCCATGACGCAGGTGTAGCCGATGGCAAGCGCCAGTGAGCCGAGGATGGGTATATAGCCGATGCGCTCGCCGATCTTGCGCTTGCCCCAGCGAAGCTCGGTGCACATGCCGAACGAGCCCATGGGGCCGGCCCCGCCTGCCCTGCCGAGGGCAAACTCGCCGATAACGCCGGTCGAGCCGATGAGGATGACGAAGATGAAATACGGGATAAGGAAGGTCAGTCCACCCCAGGTCGACACGAGCATCGGGAAGCGCCAGATGTTGCCCATACCGACCGCAGAGCCTATGCAGGCAATGATAAAGCCGCCTCTGCTTCTAAAGCCGTCACGGCTTTGCATTGAATCATTATTCATGTTCTTGCTGCCTTTCAAACGATAATATGTTAAGTATATATGAACAAGCCCCGTTGCGCAACAAAAACATTCCATTTTGCGCATAAAAATCCCCGAAACGATGCTTTTCGCTTCGGGGATGGTTTTACAGGCTGTCTATATAGCTGCACGCTGCGAGCGCTGCGGCAGAGCCGTCGGCGACGGCGGTGGTGAGCTGGCGCACGCTTTTTCTGCGGCAGTCACCGGCGACGAACACGCCCGGGGTCTTGGTGAGGCAGCGCTCGTCCGAGGCTGCGTAGCCGCCCTCGTCAAGCTCCAGGAGATGCGCAAAAATGCCGTTATCCGGCGCATGGCCGACAGCGACAAAAAGGCCGTCAACTGCGATATCACGCTCGGTACCGTCCTTATCCGTCACAGTGATGCCGGTGAGCTCACCCTCGCCGTGCAGGGCACTTATGCGGCTATCGAGCACAAACTCGACATTATCCTTGGCCTTGAGCGCCTCAACGAGCTTCGCCTCGCCGCGGAACGAGTCCCTGCGGTGGACAAGATATACCTTACTGCAGGTGTCGGAAAGGAGCATCGCGTCCTGAAGCGCGGAGTTTCCGCCGCCGTTCACGGCAACGGGGCGCCCCTTGTAAAACGCACCGTCGCACACGGCGCAGAAGCAAACGCCCGCGCCGACAAGCTCCGCCTCACGCTCGATGCCGAGCATGCGGGGTCTTGCGCCGGTGGCAACAATGACGGTCTTTGCCTCAAACTCGCCGCCAAACTCGGTCTTTACCCGCTTTATATCGCCGTCAAGCTCTATCTCGGTGACCTCGTCAAGCTCCATCTGAGCACCCTGGTTCATGACCTGCTCCATGAGTCGGTCGGCAAGCTCGGTGCCGGAGATAGACTCTATCGTCGGGAAGTTTTCCACCTTGGGCGACCATGTTATCTGACCGCCGAAGGCGCTTTTTTCGATTATCATTGCGGTTTTGCCCGCTCTCAAGGCATAGAGGGCGGCAGTTAATCCTGCCGGCCCTCCGCCTACGATCAATACATCGTACATATTATTTCTCACCTTGCAAGATACTGCTTTATCGCACCTGCACCTGCGTACTTTTCGACATTCTCGCCGTCGATGATGACGAGGGTGGGTGCCTGCTTCACGCCGAGCGACAGCGCGAGCTGGGCGTTGTCGTCTGCCATGAGCTTTTCGTATGCAACGCCGGCCTTATCAAGGTAATTGCATGCGATGCGGCAGTTCGGGCAGGTCGGGGTCGCAAAGAGGATGGTGCGCTTTTCGCCCTTTACGGGTGCTGCCTCGTGGTCCTCGGTGTGCTTTTCCTCGTGGACAATGGGGCCGTTGTGCTTGAGGACGCTCGTGCCGATATTATACTCCTTGCGGTCGTGGTACTCCTTGGTCTTGCCTGCGTTCCAGTTCTGCACGGGGCGGTAGTAGCCGGTGATGCGGCTGTAGACCTCGGCGGGCTCGCCGCACTCGGGGCAGGTGAACTGCTCGCCGTTGAGGTAGCCGTGGTTCTTGCAGACGGAATAGGTCGGGCTGAGAGTGTAGTACGGCAGCTTGTAGTTCTCCGCTATCTTGCGCACGAGATTTGCAGCCGCCTCCCAGTTGGGCAGCTTCTCGCCGAGGAAGGCGTGGAACACGGTGCCGGAGGTGTACAGCGTCTGGAGCTCGTCCTGAACGTCAAGTGCACTGAAGATATCGTCGGTGTAGCCGACGGGCAGGTGGCTGGAGTTGGTGTAGTACGGGGTGCCGCCGTTTTCGGAGGCGGTGATGATGTCGGGATACTGCTCGACATCGTGCTTTGCAAGGCGGTAAGAGGTGCTCTCTGCAGGAGTGGCCTCGAGGTTATACAGGTCGCCGTACTGCTCCTGATAATCCGACAGGCGCTCGCGCATGTGGTTGAGAACATCCTTGGTGAACTGCTGGCACTTCTCGGTGGTCATGTCGGCCTTTATCCAGTTGGCGTTGAGGCCTGCCTCGTTCATGCCGACAAGGCCGATGGTGGAGAAGTGGTTATCAAATGTGCCGAGATAATACTTCGTGTAGGGGTACAGTCCCTCGTTGAGAAGCTTGGTGATGACGGTGCGCTTGATCTTCAAGGAGCGTGCCGCGATGTCCATGAGCTTGTCAAGGCGCTTGTAGAAGTCAGCCTCATCGGTTGCAAGGTATGCGATGCGGGGCATGTTTATCGTGACAACGCCGACAGAGCCTGTGCTCTCGCCCGAGCCGAAGTAGCCACCGGACTTTTTGCGCAGCTCGCGCAGGTCAAGGCGCAGGCGGCAGCACATGGAGCGGACATCGCTGGGCTCCATATCGGAGTTGATGTAGTTGGAGAAGTAGGGAGTGCCGTACTTTGCGGTCATCTCGAACAGCATTCTGTTGTTCTCGGTGGGAGACCAGTCAAAGTCGCGGGTGATGGAATAGGTGGGAATCGGGTACTGGAAGCCGCGGCCGTTTGCGTCGCCCTCGATCATGATGTCGATAAACGCCTTGTTGACCATGTCCATCTCGGCCTTGCAGTCGCCGTAGGTGAAGTCCATGTCCTTGCCGCCGACGATAGCGGGCATATCCTTGAGGTCGGCAGGAACCGTCCAGTCAAGGGTGATATTCGAAAACGGTGCCTGAGTGCCCCAGCGGGACGGAGTGTTCACGCCGAATACGAACGACTGGATGCACTGCTTGACTTCCTTGTAGGTCAGGTTATCGACCTTGACGAACGGGGCAAGGTAGGTGTCAAACGACGAGAACGCCTGTGCGCCCGCCCACTCGTTCTGCATGATGCCGAGGAAGTTCACCATCTGGTTGCAGAGTGTGGAAAGGTGGCTTGCCGGGGAGGAATTGATCTTGCCTGGGATGCCGAGACCCTGCTGGATGAGCTGCTTGAGGCTCCAGCCTGCGCAGTAGCCGGTCAGCATGGACAGGTCGTGCAGGTGGATATCGCAGTTGCGGTGTGCGTTTGCGATCTCCTCGTCGTATATCTCGCTCAGCCAGTAGTTTGCGGTGATCGCGCCGGAGTTTGAAAGGATAAGTCCGCCGACGGAATAGGTGACGGTGGAGTTTTCCTTGACGCGCCAGTCAAGTACATTGACATAGCTGTTGACCGTTTCCTTGTAATCAAGGTAGGTGCTCTTCATGTTGCGCAGCTTCTCGCGGTTCTTACGGTAGAGGATGTATGCCTTGGCAACGCCCTCATAGCCGCCGCGGGAAAGCACTGCCTCGACGCTGTCCTGGATATCCTCAACTGCGACAAAGCCGTCCTTTATCTTCGGCAGGAAGTCTGCGGAGACCTTGAGGGCGAGGAAATCGATGATGTTATCGGTATACTCGGTCTCGGTGGCCTCAAACGCCTTTTTGATCGCGTTTGCGATCTTGTTGATGTCAAAGTCAACAACTTTTCCGTCTCTCTTGATTATCTGGTACATATTATCCTCCTTAAACACCTCTGACCTCGACGGCGGGGACAAACGGCCTCACCGCATCGGCCAGCTCATGCATGTCTTTTTCATCAAATGGTTCAAAAGCATCGGGCTCAATTAAATTACCCGAATCCTTGAACTGCTGCAAATAGTATTCCTTCGCACCGCTTATCCATTTTGCGGCGGCGATCAGGCTTTCCTTCGTGTGGATGCCCTTTACCACGGTCGTGCGAAATTCGTAGTCACATGTGCCGGATAAAAGAAAGTCCTTCGATTGTTCTATCTTCGCCATGTCGACCCTGCACCCTGCCGTCTTTTCATACTCATTTGGTGCGTTTTTAATGTCCATCGCCACACGGTCGACTAAACCGGCGTTAACGATGTCCTTAAGCAGCGTCGGGTTCGAGCCGTTGGTATCGAGCTTAATTTTATAGCCGAGATCTTTTATCCTCCTCAAAAGCTCGGGCATGTCCGTGTGCAGCAGCGGCTCGCCGCCGGTTATCGCCACACCGTCGAGCATGCCTGCCCGCTTTTTGAGAAAACTCATGACCTCGTCTTCACTTATCGACGCTTCCTCGAGCTTATCCGGCAGCACCAGCCCCGCGTTGTGGCAGAACGGGCATCGGAAGTTGCAGCCGGCTGTAAACAGCGTGCACGCGACCTTGCCGGGGTAGTCGAGAAGGGTCAATTTTTGAATTCCTGATATCTTCATAGCGTTCACCTTGAGCAAAGGAAAGTCGAACCCGCACCGGTTTTTATCGGGCGGATTTTCACCCATACTTCGTTACTGCCCTTGGCAATCCGTCGAGGATTACCTGCGAGCAAAGCCTCGTCTGGGCAAAAATCCGCTCCGAAAAAACTGCCTTGCACATTTCGGCGAGAAATGTTCGAGGTATTTCGGGTTTAGCGGCTGCAGGCTTGCTCGGCGCAAGTCAAAGACGATAGGCCAGAAAGACCCGAACAGAGCCGCCGTAATGCGGTGTGTGTTCGGCTTTCCTTTGCTCGTTAGTCAGCAGGACTTATAATAGTCTAAGTTTTGTGCTCTGTCAAGAGTGCAGGCACAAAATATTGTGTAGTTTTACCGCTTTGTAACCGCTTTGACCACAAAATATTGTGTTGAGGGATTTACGCTCAGTTATCATTTCTGCCGCTTTCTGTAATTGTGAGTTTTAACTATCTTTTAAAAATGCCGAGTTTTCAAGGCGTAGCGGGTTTTGGCATCGTTCACAATTTGCACATATTTTGTTATCACGGCCAAAACTATAT